>JAISUO010000044.1 GCA_031272035.1 Synergistaceae bacterium | reverse complement strand
ATGGATGGTACGCGATAAACCAGCGAGGAAGTCACAGGCACTTCAGACATCCGACGAAACAGGGTAAAACGACGATACCAATGGGCAGGAAGGATCTGACACCGAAGACCGTAAAAAGCATTAAAACACAGGCGGGTCTGGAATAAGTCCGGTAATCAGGTAAAGAAGGTGAATATAAATGCGTGACCGCTATTTTTTCCCCGCTGTTTTCTGCTATGAAGAAAATGGAATATCCATCACGTTTCCCGATCTTCCCGGCTGTATTTCCTGTGGGGATGATGACAGAGACGCCGTTAAAATGGCTGAAGAAGCGTTAGGTCTTCACCTCTACAATATGGAGCTGGACAACGATCCCATACCGGAACCCAGCCAGGGCAGCGCTGTCACTCTGGAGCCCAACGAAAGAATTTTCCTGGTCGATGTTTGGATGCCGCAGGTCCGTCAGGAGGTTCAACCCGTCTACGTCAAGAAGACTTTAACGATACCGGCCGACCTGAACGAGGCAGCCGTCGCGGCAGGACTGAACTTTTCCCAGGTTCTCGCCTCCGCCCTTCGAGGAATCCTGAAGCACAAAACAGCGTAAGTTTATCCTTCTGGAGTCCAACGCTGGAGCCCAACGAAAGAATTTTCCCGGTCGATGTTTGATACCAATTTGAAGTAAAAGGCCTGAAGTTAGAATAGCTAAAAGCAATGATATTCAAACATTAGCTTCTTCATTAGTATTCGATTGAAAGCAAATTGGTATGAATGCAACAGGTCCGTCAGGAGTTCAGCCCGTCTGCGTCAGGAAGACTTTAACGATACCGGCTTACCTGAACGGGACAGTCTTTCCCAGACCGACGCAGGCAGCCGAAAAAGAAAAACCCCAGCGGGAACCGGGGTTTAGTTACCTGTTTTTATCTGTTATAATCTGCTTTGGTGGAGCTAAGGGGATTCGAACCCCTGACCTCTTGAATGCCATTCAAGCGCTCTCCCAGCTGAGCTATAGCCCCAACAGCAAAACAATGGGCATTATATGGAAAGAAAGCGGTTTTGTCAAGGGAAAGCCCATGTCAGGGAAAGCGCAGAGAGCGGACAGGTATTCGACGCCCTGCCGCTGAGAGGTTGCCGTCGAAACAAAAGAACCGAAGGAGGTTTTTATCATGACTGCAGAACATACGGGACATGGAGGAGGAGCAATGCCCGCCAACCCCAACAGAGGAAGGACTTTCGATAAAAAGGAGCTTCGGGAAATCTACCTTGCGGGAGGCTGTTTCTGGGGAACGGAGGCGTTCATCGCACGTCTGCCCGGCGTGGCGGACACCACTGTGGGATACGCCAACGGAAAAACGGAAAATCCCACCTACGAGCAGGTTTGCCATGAAAACACGGGACACGCCGAAACGGTGCAGGTGTTTTACGACCCCCGCCAGCTGCCTCTGAAAAAGCTGCTGGAGGCGTATTTCACCATCATTGATCCTCTGAGCAAAAACCGCCAGGGCCCCGACACGGGCACTCAGTACCGTACCGGCGTCTACATGACGGCGGCGGAGGACAGGCCCGTGATCGAGAGCGTCTTCGCGTCGGAGCAGGCGAAATACGAGACCCCTCTCGCCGTGGAGCTGAGACCTCTGGAAAACTTCTACCCGGCCGAAGAATACCACCAGGACTACCTCGACAAAAATCCCAACGGGTATTGTCACGTGGATCTCGGCAAACTGGAGGATGTAAAATAGAGCCTCCGGCTCCTTTCTGCACAAATTTTTGTGCGCCATCTGCCAGTGTTAAGCGTCTTTTTTCAGTACACGATTACGCAATTCGCTATAGAAGTGTGGAAAGCCCCATTCCGCGCGGCTGACCCAAACCTTTCCACAAAATTTTTTGCGCGGAAAAGAGACCGGAACGTCTGAAGAATCGTCCGGTGAAAAGGAGAGAAACGGTAATATGCAAAAAGAGTATTTGACGCCGGCGGAAATCACGGAAAATTTTATTGAAATCGGCAAAAAGAAAGCCGGACTTTCGCCCATACAGCAGCTTGTCCTTGGCATTCTGGCCGGCGCCTTCATCGCCTTCGCCTCCGAAGGGTCCAATGTGGCCATACACACCATCGAATCCGTGGGGCTGGGCAAGGCGCTGGCCGGCGCGCTGTTCGCCACGGGGCTGATGCTGGTGGTGGTGGCGGGCGGAGAGCTTTTTACAGGCAACTGCCTGATGGTCATCGCCTGCGCAGAGGATAAAATATCCCTTCCTTCCATGCTTCGGGGATGGGTATGCGTTTACGCGGGAAACTTCATCGGTTCCGTACTGCTGGCCTTCCTCATTCACGGCTCGGGACAGCTGGACTATTCAGGGGGGCTCCTGGGCGGCTTCACGCTGAAACTGGCCGCTTACAAGACGAGCCTGACCTTCACGAAGGCCTTTTACCTGGGCCTTCTCTGCAACTGGCTGGTCTGCCTGGCGGTCTGGATGGCCTCGGCCGCCGGCGACGTCACGGGCAAGCTGCTGGCCATCTTCTTCCCCATATGGCTTTTCATCACGTCCGGCTTCGAGCACAGCGTCGCGAACATGTACTATATCTCCGCCGGACTCATGGCGAAAGGGGTTCCTCTCTACGTGGATCAGGCCGTGAAACTCGGCGCGACCCCGGAAAGCATCGCGTCACTGGGACTGAAGTCGTTCTTCGCGGGGAACCTTCTCCCCGTCACGCTGGGAAACATCGTGGGAGGCGGGCTGTTCGTGGGACTCGTCTATTACTTCGTCTACCGCGGAAAGAAAAGGGCCTGACGCCATGACGACGGTCATGAAAGGCGCGGAGGTCGCCGCACGAATGAAGGAATCTCTGGAAAAGGAGCTGGACCGGCTGAAACGCCAGGGACTTCATCCCAAACTGGGAATTGTCCGCGTCGGAGCCCGCCCGGACGACCTGGCCTACGAGCGGGGCGCGCTCAAACGCTTCGAGGGGTTGGGCATTGGGACGCAGGTCTTCGAGTTTCCGGAGGACATCGACCAAAAAACCTTTGTCGACGCATTCGCGAAAATCGACGCTTCCCCGGAAATTCACGGTATTCTGCTGTTTCGTCCCCTGCCCGGACACCTGGACGAGGAAGCCGTCAAAAAAAGAATCAATCCCCTGAAGGACGTGGACGGAATGAGCCCCCTCAGCGCCGCAAAAGTTTTTTCCGGAGAGGCGGACGGTTTCGCCCCCTGCACCCCGTCGGCGGTAATCGAGATGCTGGACTGCTGCGGCGTGGAAATCGCCGGTAAAAACGTGGCCGTGGTGGGACGCAGCATGGTGGTGGGAAGACCCCTGGCGATGCTTCTGCTGAAGCGCAACGCGACCCCCACTCTCTGCCACACAAAAACGGTGAACATGGAAGCGATCTGTAAAAACGCGGATATCATCGTTGCCGCCGCGGGAAAGGCCCGTATGCTCTCCTCCGCCTTCGTCAGTCCCGGAAGCGTGGTCATCGACGTGGGCATCAACCTGGACGAAAACGGCAAACTCTGCGGAGACGTGGATTACGATGCCGTCGCTCCGATGGTCTCCATGATCAGCCCCGTTCCCGGCGGAGTGGGAGCGGTGACCACCTCCGTTCTGGCAAAACACGTCCTGAAGGCGGCCAGGATGCTGAACGAACGACCCTGACGCAAAAACCGTGAGACGCGGGGCAAACACCGGAGCGTCTCACGGTTCGATTCCCTTCACAAAATCAGAGGTTCGCAGATTCACGAAAAATCCGTTAAATCCGTTTTCTCAGCTTTCGAGGGCAGTATGACGAGAGAAACCGCCATGACGACGAAGGTCGTGAGTATGCCGCAGGTGGTGGCGTTCAGTTTCGTGAAGCCGAAGTCCACCAGATGGGTGGCGGTGTCGAGAGTTCCCACTCCAAGGCTGACGAAGGGCGCCCCTTTGTAAAACGTGCAGAAAAGCGTCAGCGCCACCCCCAGCAGGGAGGAAAGCAGCGCGCCTCCGTTGGAAGCCCGGCGGGTGTACAGGCCAAAAATCAGCGGAGCCGCCAGGGACACGCTCATCAGCGAGTAGAAAATCGTCAGAGCGGAGATGATGCTGTCCAGAAAGAGCGCGAAAACGACGCCGAGAATTCCCGAGACCAGGGTGACGAGACGGCTGACCCGCAACAGCGCAGAGTCTTCGATGTGAGGGTTCAGAAACGTTTTATAGAGATCGTTGGAAACGGACGTGGCCAGCATGTAGAGGACAGCGTCGGCGGTGCTCACTTCCGCCGCGAAAATGGCGGCCAGAGCCAGCGTGGCGATGCCGAAGGGCATCATTTCCTTCATGGCCGTGGGCAGGGCCAGATCGGGGCGGCTCAGGGAGGGGAAGGAAGCGAAGGCCGCCATCCCGATGACCACGGGAATAATCGCAAAGACGAGCTGAACCACGCCGTTCATCGCCGTCCCTGCCTTGATGGCGCGCTCGCTGCGGGCTCCGAAAACCTTGCCGATCAACCCGGGAGAGATGAAAAACGACGGAATCAGCATCACCAGGTAACCGATGATGACGGTCATCCCGATGCCTCCCATGGAGAAATAATCGCCTTGAGCCGAGGCCTCCGTCAGATTTTGGCTCACCTTCCCCACCAGACCTTCCCATCCTCCCACAAAGGACCACACGAAGGGAAGGGCGACCAGAAATCCCGCGAGAATGACTCCAACCTCCACCACGTTCACCACCGCGGCCGACAGCAGACCGCCCGCCGCAAAGTACAGCGTGGTGACAAAAGCCCCGGCGACGACTCCCGCTTCCTTGGGAACCCCGGCGACCACCTCAAGGATCCAGGCGATCCCCAGCAGCTGCCCGGAGAAGAGGGCGAGAGTTCCCACCGCCATCATTCCGGAAAAAAGGCCGCGAAACGTTCTGCTGTAGCGCCGATCCAGATAATCTCCAAGGGTGTACAGCTGATGGCGGCAGGCGATGCGCCAGATACGCGGCCCCACCAGGAAGGCCAGAATCATTGAGCCGACCCCCGCGCTGCCAATCCACCACCAGGCCGATATTCCCGATTTGTACGCGATGGCCGCGACTCCCACGGTGGACCCCGCCCCCAGGTTGGCCGCAATCAGGGTCGTAAAAAGAAGGCTTCCCGAAAGTTTGCGTCCGGCCACGAAAAAACCGGAAGAATTTTTGACCCGCCTTCCCGCAAACCAGCCCACCAGAATCAGAAGAACCGCATATCCCAGGATCGCCTGAACATAACCGTTTCCCGTCAGCAAAGCAATAATTTGACCGAAATACTCCATTTAAATCCTCCCGATTGACCTGTACCGTATTTGCTCCGATTCCCAATCGAAAGCCTGGAGGTTAGAATACATAAAAACAGGGCATAGTCAATATGTCCAAAAGACAATTGTCAGCGGGAAAGAGCGCGGCGCTGAGGGCATTCACGCATATGCAGGACGCGGTGCAAACTTTTTTGCGAGCTTCAGGGATGTTGTTTCTTAAAGTGTTATACTTATGTGGCATTTGAAGTGATATTTTTTCGATTTCGATAATGAAACGGGAGGGGCCCTCCGCTGCAAAGCGAGAGAGCGTCGTTTCGAGTTACTTCAAAGGAGTGTTCCAATGACTCAGAACGTGGTTTTCAAACGATGGGAAAAAATACCGGACGTCGTAAAAGTATGTGGAGAAATCGATAAAATTTCTGGAAGATATGCGGGATACCTTGCCTCCGGAAAAACCGAGGACAAGGTCAAAGCCCGAAAAGAATGGCAGCAGCTTTCAGAAAAATACTGGGATTTGCTGTGGGCGATTCTGGATGCTCAGACGGAGTCCTTTCCGGAGCGGCTTACCTTCGACGATGAGGAGCGCCTGTTTATTGATTTTGGCTATTTAAACGACTCCGTTACGCCGCGGAACGCAAAATTCGACACTGCCCGCAGTCTCACCCTGAAGGCCGTACCCGGCGTTTTTCAGTACGAAACTCTTTCCGATTTCATAGCGGAGTGCTGGGCAACGATTACCCGAAACCCCCTTCCGCCGCTGGTCTGCGGGGAAGGACTTGAGAGAACGGAAAGCATGGAAAAAAGACTGGCCGAGCTGCAGGCAAAGCGAGACGAAGAAATAGAGAGAATTATTTCCCGTATTTCCAACGACAACGGCGGCGATGTTGAAAAAATCACCTCCGGACTGGACGAGTGTCTCATGCAGACCCTGAAAGTGGAGATGCGCGTCAGGGAATTTCGTGAAGCGCCCGACGAGGTCAAGCAGGGGATGTCCCAGGATCGTTTCCGCTACAACGAGGCGGAACACGCCATGATGATTCAGCTTTCCATCGCCCAGAAAGATGAGGTGGAACCTCTCGGTCTGCCGGAAAGCGAGATTTTTATGGCCCTCCACGAATCGACGAAAACCCTGGGCCGGAAAATCCTGTACAGCCGTCAGGACGAGGAAAAAACCCGGGCGCGGCTCAAAAAGGGCGGAGACGCCTGCCTTCAGTTTTCTCAGCAGATGATGCGCAAAGAGCTCAAAAACATGCTGGCAAAAAAGAAGGAGTATATGGCCGTTCCGGCGAAAGTCGCCCGTTGCGAACAGTCGTTTTTCTGCCCGCAGGACTCGGAACCCATGGGCTATGACACGGCCTCGCGAATGGTGGAAGACCTCTGCGACCTGGACATGGACATGTTCATCGTCCCGCGCATCCGCATGTATGGCGTTCCCCGGGTAATCTTCATTCCGGGACAGGGCTTGGGCACCTACGACTGGGGCGATCACACCATTCTGCTGCCGATGTTTCCGACGACTTCCGCCGAAAAATCCCTGGCCTACGCGCTGGGAACCTTTCGCTGGGACAGTGACGAAGACCGAATCCTCAAAAACACCTACGAGCACATCAAGGAAAACAGGGGAAAGTCCATCCTCGAAATGGCCTCTTCTTTTTATAAAGATTATTTCCTCTGGGTCACCAAGGAGAAAAAAGGATATCGTATCCTTCCCAGGGAAACTCACAAAACTTTCCTTCAGATGTTCGCTCCCCGGAATAAAGGGGAAAGTTGATTTACAGGGGTAAAAAAATATAAAATAGACATAAAAGTATAAAAAAAATAGAAACAGCAAAATCGAACTCTCGAAAAAAATCAGAGTGTAAAAAAATCTGGAACCGAAAGAAACTGGGGAAAGAAGGGTGCAAAATGCCTGTGATAGACCTGAACAGCACATTGGGGGAAAGTTTCGGGGCGTGGAAAATGGGAATGGACGAGGCGATGTTGCGCATCGTAAGTTCCGTGTCGATCGCCTGTGGACTTCACGCGGGAGATCCGCTCATCATGCAGACGACGACGGGTTCGGTCCGGAGGGCAGGGGTGGGAATCGGCGCTCTTGTCGGTTATCCCGACCTGCAGGGGTTCGGCCGGCGCAACATGAATCTGACGCCCTATGAAATTTACGCCTACACGCTTTATCAGATCGGGTCACTGCAGGCCATCTGCCGGGCGAACAAAGTGAATCTGGAGTACGTGAAACCCCAGGGGGCCCTTTACGAGAGGTGCGTGGGAGATCTTCCCGCAGCCAAGTCCGTCGCCTGCGCCGTTCGAGACGCCAGCAGAAATTTGATCCTCGTGGGACAGGCTTCTTCCTGCTTCGAGACGGCGGCCTCCGAGGTGAACATCGCCTTTGCCTCGGAGATTTTTGCGGACAGGGGCTATCATGAAGACGGGACGCTGGTGCCTCGCGGAGAGCGGGGCGACATCATCGCGGACGCCAAAGTGGCATCGGATCGCATTCTGAGGATTCTGGAAGAGGGCGTGCTGGAAACGGTGGACGGCACGACCATCCCCATGAAGATTCATACCGTGGGTCTCCACGGAGATTTCCCCTCCGCGCCGCAATTCGCTTTTTCCCTCAAGGAAGCTCTTGAGGAGAAGGGTCATACGGTGGCTCATATGCGTGAAGTTCTGGAGCCGGGCGGAGAGGCGGTTCCCTCCGAAGAAGAGCCCGAGGAGGCCGCATCGGTATAGAGCCGCGGGGCCTTTTTTGCATAAATTTTCGTGAGTCACCTGGCAGTATCAGGCGTCTTTTTTCAGTACACGATTACACAATCCGCCATAAAGTTGATTTCTGCACCGAAACTCCAGGCAGGATGGTCTGCCTGATAAAGTGACGGCGCAGATTTTTTTCTTGAGGGTAAAGTCAGCGGGCAGCCGGATTCTGACGCCAGGTCCAGGCTTTCGGCAGGAACTCTTCGATGAACGCATCGAAAGCCTCCGCCACCGGCTTGGCGGACAGAAGTTTCAGGGGAATTTCTCCGTTTTTCGGAACCACCCAATCCGCCGCGCAGAACTCCCGAAACCAGGGCATTGTCAGATTCATATCCCGAGACGTGGAATAACTGAAAAGCCCCAGGGTGGGCACGCCGCTCAGCGCGGCAAGGTGCAGGGGACCCGTGTCGTTTCCGACGGCCAGCTCGCAGAAAGACGCCAGCCCCGCCATTTTTTCGAAGTTCAGAGCTCCCGCCAGGTTCAGGACATTTTCCGAGGCCAGGGCGTTTTCGATTTCCCGTCCCAAAGACTCCTCCAAAGGCCCGTGGCCGTTCAGCACGATTCCCCATCCTTTCTTCAGGAGAGGGCGCAAGAGCTCAATCCAGCCCTCGGCGGTCCACATTTTTTTCACCGCTCCCGCCCCGATCAGAACCAAAAGACGGCGCTCCGGCAGTTTTTGCGCCAGAGGCCAAACGGCCTCCCGCCATTCCGGCCTGGAGAGGACGGAGGGAAGGGAGCGGTCCTTCACGTCGACGCCAAGAGAGGAAAACCACGTCGCGGTGTCCACGTGATAATTCATGGAGAACAGCGAACTCGTCCCCACGCGGCAGAGAGCGCCGCTGAAGAGGGCCAGAAACGAGGTATGCCCTCCCCGATGGTCGCTGACCACCCATTTATAGCGACCGGCTCTGATTTTTCGAAGGGTGCGCCACCATTCCGCGAAGGGTTTTTTACGTCCGCCAATTACCTCGTCGAAACAGGGCATTCCCCGCAGCAATCCCGTATATTCAGGATTCGACAAAAAAGTCAGATGCACTTCCGGAAAACGCCTTTTGAAATTGCAGGCGTCCGCCGCGGCTTCGAGAACGTCTCCAAAGGCCCAAAAACGAACCCACAGAACTCTGTCCCCTGCCGCAGGCGCAGGCATGTCCCGGGCCGGAGTCGTTTTTCCAGCCAGAGCCCGTCCGAGGCGATAAATCGCTTCCCGCCCCAGAAGCCATAAGGTCGAAACCGGCTCACAGCAGAAAATATCTTTTCGAAGACGGGAAAAGATCCTTTTATAGCACTGGGAAGTTTTGCGATGCACGGTCAGAGGACTGGAGGCGATGGCAAGCAGCAGGTCCGCGATTTCGTCCGGCTGAAGACGTCCCCAGGGGGTTTTGAGCAGCGTATGCCAGTAGAGCCCCTCCGCCGCGGAGCCCCACAGGGCTTCCCAGGGTTTGGGCTCGCATACGGCGTGGAGAATGCCCTCCGGAAGGGAGTCAAAATACGTCCGGCAGGTATTGAATTTGGGATCGAGAATTTTGATGTCGCCCCGAAAGCAGGAGTTCAGCATGTCCTGATCTCCGTGGGTCGCATATCGCCCATACTCTTTCGCCCAGGAGAAAATCCTCTGAAATAAGCTGCATTTTTCCCGAATCCTGGGAAGATTCATCAGCAGAACGCCGCCGTTGACGTAGTATTTTCGATCACAGCGCATCCACCTCAGCCGAAAAGCTCTTTCCGAAAAGAGTTTAAACGGCCTGTTTTCCGGACGATCCAACACGCCGGCCAGAGAAAAACCCTCCAGAGGAACCTCCCAGAGCTCCCGAATGTCCATGTTGACGAGGACGTCGCAGTCCAGGTAAATGACCTTCTCCAGAGACGCGGGCAAAACTTCGGGGATCAAAAGACGAAACATCGTACCGGGTGAGCATCTCAATTCAAGTTTGACGGAATCGGAGTTGATGTTGTAAGGAGAGACGTCGTAAAACGCGACGCTTTGACCATACGTTTCCGCCGTTTCGCTCAGGAGTTCGCGATTGCGCTCCGTCAGTGTCCGGTCGTGCAGAACGTGAACGCAAACAGGACTTCGTGTGTTGAGAAAAATGGAGGCCATAACGACCCCCCCGTGGCGCGCGTAGGTTCCCTTTGGATCCCATACCG
This sequence comes from Synergistaceae bacterium, assembly GCA_031272035.1. Classification (NCBI taxonomy): domain Bacteria; kingdom Thermotogati; phylum Synergistota; class Synergistia; order Synergistales; family Synergistaceae; species Synergistaceae bacterium. The sequence continues at coordinate 8,235 of JAISUO010000044.1, read as the reverse complement.
CCAGAGCAACGTGGATAAGTTCCGAAGAATTTTGCATTTCAGGCCAGCCCCGCCGCCAGCAGTTCGTGAAAGTGAACGAGCCCCACCGGCCTCAACCCCGCGGAGTCCTCTTTATCTTCCGCCACTTCTCCTCTTTCCATGGCCTCCACCACAATCAGCGCGCTGATTTCACGCTCTCTCATGATACGTACGGCCTCCACCGCCAGACGATTGGCCGTGATCGTACAGGGCGTTCGCGTCATGAACTCCTCGATTTTTCGATTCAGGGCCTCCACTCCATTTTTTTCCAGCAGCCGGCGCAGATCGCCATCCGTAAAAAATCCCGCCAGTCTCCCCTCTTCGTCCACCACACAGGTGGACCCGTATTTTTTGCGAGTCATTTCGAAAAGCGCGTCTTTCACCGACACATTCCGGGACACCCTGGGAAGGCGGTCTCCGGTCCCCATCACGTCGGCGACCCTGGTCAGCAGTCGGCGGCCGAGGGCTCCCCCCGGATGAAAAGCCGCGAAATCCTCCCGGCTCAGGCCCCGAAGGCGCGTCACCATGCCGGCCAGCGCATCGCCCAGGGCCATCTGCATCGTCGTGCTGCTGGTGGGAGCAAGGGCCAGGGGGTCCGCTTCACGGGTCACTCCCGAATCAATGACCACATCCGAATGTTGGGCCAAAGGGGAATCCGTCGCGCCGGTGACGGCGATCACCGGCGCGCCCAGCCGGCTGAACCAGGGAAGAATCGCCAGAACCTCCGCCGTGGTCCCGCTGTTGCTGAGGAAAACGCCCACGTCCTCGCTGCGCACCATGCCCAGATCGCCGTGCAGGGCCTCCGCGGCGTGGAGAAAAAAAGCCGGAGTTCCCAGGGAGGCCAGAGTGGCGGCAAACTTGCCTCCCACATGCCCGGATTTCCCCATCCCCACGACGACCACCCGTCCCGGACACGCAAAGATCACCCGGGCAGCCTGAACCAGCCCTTCGCAGGGACCTTCCGCCGCCCGCAGCAGCTCTCCGGCCTCGCTGCGAAGGACATTTTTTCCGATTGTCAGCAGTTCGTCGTCCGTACAGGCGAGGGCTTCACGCTCCCAGGGCAGTTTCAGCTCCACCGCAGACGGTCCCTCCCTCCTGTTGACGCAGGGCCTGCCGAACCCGATGAATCGCCAGAACCTGATCCAAAAACGCTCCCATTTCAGAGAGGGGAATCATGTTGGGGCCGTCGCTTTTGGCAGAAGCGGGGTCGGGATGAGTTTCCACAAACAAAACGTCAATGCCCACAGCAGCAGCAGCCCGGGCCAGAGGCAGCGCCATTTCCCGGTCGCCTCCGCTGACGCCGCCCATCGCCCCCGGTTTCTGGACGCTGTGGGTGGCGTCGAAAACCACGGGACAGCCCAGAGCGCGCATCGTCACCAGCGAGCGCATGTCCACCACGAGCTGACGATACCCCATCATGGTCCCCCGTTCGCAGAGCAGCACGCGGTCGTTCCCCGCCTCCCGGCATTTCTCGACCACGTTTTTCATGTCCTCGGGGGCCAGAAACTGCGCTTTCTTGATATTCAGGATTTTTCCCGTAGACGCGGCAGCCGTCAGCAGATCCGTCTGACGGCAGAGAAACGCGGGAATCTGCAGGACGTCCGCCACCTCCGCGGCCTGCGCGGCCTGCCAGGGTTCGTGAATGTCCGTCACCACCGGGACATCCAGTTCTTTTTTGATCTGCGCAAGCTCCTCAAGCCCGCGAACGATTCCAGGGCCCCGCCATGAGTGGATCGACGTGCGGTTGGCCTTGTCGAAGGAGGCCTTGAAGATGCAGCCGACGCCTCTTTCCTCACAAAGGCGCTTCATGACGCGGGCCACCTCCAGCCCCAGCTCCAGGCTTTCCAGAGAGCAGGGCCCCGCCATCAGCGTCAGTTCGCCGTTTCCTATCGTAAAGTTTTTGAGCCTGTAATCCGGTTTCGGGCCATCCATTTCGTCGCCTCAGGGTTCGGACGGAGGCTATTTCGCCTCCGGCATTTCAATCGTGACCGTTTTCATGACGACGTCGATCACGGGCCTGTCACCGGGGCCCACCTTTGTTTTGCCGATGGCCTTCACCACGTCCATACCCTCCACCACCGAGCCGAAAATCGCGTGCTTGCCATCCAGCCAGGGAGTGGGAACCAGCGTGACGAAGAACTGGGAACCTCCGCTGTTGGGGCCCGCGTTGGCCATGGACAGCAGGCCGGGCCTGTCGTGCTTCAGGCCGGGGCCGAACTCGTCGGGAATCGTGTATCCGGGACCGCCCCGCCCCGTGCCTGTGGGGTCCCCGCCCTGAATCATAAAATTATCGATGACCCGATGGAAGATGACTCCGTCGTAGAAATTTTTCTGAGCGAGATCGATGAAGTTCTGCGCCGTTTTTGGGGCGAGATCCGTGAAAAGCTCCGCGCGGAACGTCCCGAGAGTCGTTTCAAAAACAGCCACCGGACGCTCTCCGGCAAAAGCCCTCCCCGCCGGCAGGACCACCGCTAAAAGACACACCGGAACGATCACGGCGGACAAAGCTCGAAACAGAGACGTCAATATAAATACAACTCCTTTCGTAAATTGCGGATACTCGTAAATTTATCAAATATCCACCTGAATCGGTGAATCATGATACCATAATACAACCAATACAACCGGACAGGGAAAAGAAGTAAAAATCAAAAATAAACAGGCGTAAAGAGAAGAGAGAACGGCGAAGGGAAACAAAAAATGAAGGAAAACAAAAAATCTCTCCTGGAGCTTTTGTCCGTTCCGGGACGGAGTGACGCGATTCTGGAGGCGATTCGCGAAGGGGCCGACGTCAACGAAACCAGCGAAAACGGCTTCACGCCCCTGATGATGGCGGCCGTTCTGAACGACGAACCCTCCGTGGTCGAGGCTCTGATCGACGCGGGAGCCGACATCGACGCGGAAACACGGGAGGGAATGACCGCTCTGATGTGGGCCCTGCTGACTGAAACCCGGGATCCGGACGACGCCCGCCTCGGCGAGTTTATCCAGCGGGACCGGCGGCGGGCTGAAACGGCGACCCTCCTCGTCAAAAGAGGGGCCAGTCTCGACGTCACCTGCTACTCTCCGCGGCGGAAGAGGTGGACGCCCCTTCTGTTCGCCACACTGGATCCCGACCGAAACGCGGCGGTCATCTCTCACATGCTGACGGCGGGAGCCTGGGCCGATCCCCGCACGGAGGAGGGACTCACCCCTCTCTTTCACGCGGCGGCCTTTGGACGGTTTTCCGGAACGCTTCACGACCTGATCCAGGCCGGAGCCGAGGTCAACGCCAGGGGAAATCAGGAGGGCCGGGAAGGATGGACGCCCCTTTTCTACGCCCTGAACAGCCCCTGCAAAAGTCTGCCGGTGGTGGAAGAACTTCTCAAAAACGGAGCCGCGGTGAACATGCTCTCGGATGCCGGACAGACGCCTCTTTTTTTCGCCGCCCTCATTGAAGACACTCCGGCTTTCGTTCACCTCCTGCTGAAGGCGGGAGCCGACGTCCACGTTCAGGACAAAAACGGCTGTACCGCCGTCGACTGCGCCCTGTCCCGAAACAGCAAAAACGTCGTCAGCCTCCTCCGAAAAGCGGAAGCGGCGAAAAACACGACGCCCCTGTGACGTCGCTGGAAATCGTTTTCCGTTTTCCATTTTCACCTTTCATCTTTTCTCTTTATCTTTCCTTTTCATCTTCCATCTTGACATCGGAGGCAAATCGTAACACTATTGCCCTGTGAAAAAAATTACACACTGAATTTTCGGCTTATTAATCATAAAATATTCTATTTTCAACGCTCTTTACGGAGGGGTCAGATATGAAACTGTGTTACATTGACAAACGGTTCGTCAGTCCAACGGAGGCTCTGCTTCCCGTAACAGATCTCATTATCCAGCGCGGCATCGGCGTTTTCGAGTCCATAAGCACCTGGCGGAAACGTCCGCTCATGCTGACGCCGCACCTGGAACGTCTCCTGACAGGCGCGAAAAATTCCTATATTCATCCTCCTCTGGGCATCGAGGAAATGCGGGAAATTATCCGTGAGGGAATCTCCAAACTGGACGAGGAGCTCCTGATCAAAGCCTACCTTTCCGGCGGCGACGTGTTCGACCGGGTGCGCGGCTTCACGGAGCCCCGCTTTTTCGTCACCTTCGAGGCGCTGGACATCCCCCCGGCATCGCTCTATGAAAACGGAATCCGCCTGGAACCCATTGACGACGGACGAAATGATCCCTCCACCAAAAGTATCGACTACCGCCGGGCCTACACGCTTTCTCCCTATGACGAACACGCGGAGATTCTGTACTGCCCCGAGGGCGAAATCACGGAGAGCGGCCACAGCTCGTTCTTCCTCTGCATCGGCGACACCCTGCTGACGGCCCCTCTGACCCGCGTTCTGAAGGGAACCACCCGACAGGCCGTCATCGATCTGGCGTACAGGGCGGGGCTGAACGTGGAGGAACGCTGTCCCCTGCTGACGGAACTGCCTCAGGCCAGCGAAGCCTTCATCACGGGCAGCGTCAAAAAAATTCTTCCCGTGGTTCGTATCGGCGCGCAGATTATCGGCAACGGACGTCCAGGCCCCTGGACCCGTCGCCTGTCGGATCTTTATCTGGAACACATCGAAGAATGGCTTGAATGAAGGACATGTCCGGCCAGACCCAAAATCAGAATACGCAGTGAAGTCCAAAAGTTACCGCAGGAGGGAACAGGATGACGTACTCCGTTTTAACCATCAACCCGGGTTCCACCAGTACAAAAGTAGCGAAATTTTCCGGAGAAACGGTTCTCTGGAACGAGACGATCCGCCATACGATCGAAGAGCTCGCCCCTTTCGAGCATATCGCGGACCAGTTTGACTTCAGGCTGAAAACGATTCTGAACGTCATCGCAAAGCACCGCGGTGGCGCGGGGCCTGAAGGGGCGGACGCCGTCTCCGGACGCGGAGGGATCATCGATCCCCTGCCGGGAGGGACGTTTTTGGCGGACGAGCGCCTTGTGGAACGCCTGAAGCTCGGCAAGCCCTGGGACCACGCCTCCAACCTGGGGGGCATTCTGGCAAACGCGCTGGCCCTGCGATGGAACGTCCCGGCCTTCATCGTGGATCCCGTATGTGTGGACGAGATGCTGCCGGAGGCCAAAATCACGGGACTGCCCGACCTGCCCAAAGATTCCTTTTCTCACGCCCTCAACATCAAGGCCACCGTGCGCCGGGCCGCCAGTGAACTGGGAATCCCCTGGGATGAGCTGCGCGCCGTCGTGGCTCACCTGGGTGGAGGAATCACCGTGGTGGCCCACCGGCGGGGGCGCATCATCGACACGAGCAACGGCACCGATTTCGGCCCCTTCTCTCCCTCACGCACCGGCGGACTTCCCGCCGGCGAGCTGGCTCGTCTCTGCTTCAGCGGCCGGTACGCTCAAAAAGACTTCAACCGCCTGGTCGTGTCAGGAGGCGGAGTGAGGGCTTATCTGGGAACCAGCGACATGCGCGAAGTGGGCGCGAAAATCAAAAACGGCGACGAACAGGCGGGGCTCATCTATCGCGCTCTGGCCTGGCAGGTCTCGAAGGAAATCGGAGCTCAGGCCGTTTCCATGGGAGAGCCCGTCGATATTATCCTTTTCACGGGCGGCGTCGCCTACGACTCTGATTTCGTCAGCCTTGTCGAGGAACGCGTGCAGTGGATCGCCCCCTGCCTCATCTACGCGGGCGAAGACGAAATGCTGGCCCTGGCTCAGGGGGCGCTCCGAGTTTTGAACGGGGACGAAAAAGCAAAAAATTACGGAGACTATGTTCTAAAAAATTAAGTATAATAAAGCGGCAGCGATCCGACACCAGATGCATCAGTCGCAGTAATAAAGTATCGCAATACCGTAAATGGCGTAACACTGCAGTGCAAGATATTTTTAAACAGAATATTTTAATACTGGAGGGTTTTGTGAGATGGAACAAATTCGTTCACTTTCCCAGATGGTTGAGGAAGCCAAAAAACTTTGCGCAGCCAGGGGGAAAAAGCGCATTTCCGTCGCCATGGCAGAGGATGCGGGTCTTATTTCAGCAATTGAAGAAGCCCGTAAAACCGGTCTTGTGGAGGCTACGCTGGTAGGAAACACCGCGAAGGTCAAAGCCTGTATCGCAGAGGCGGGGGCCAAAGAAAGCGATTATACGATCATCGACGAAAAGAACGAAGCGAAATGCGGGATCGTTGCGGTGACGGAAGTTTCTTCAAAACGCGCCGACATTTACATGAAGGGACAGCTTCACACCGACCACTTTCTGCGGGGAATGCTGAACAAGGAAGTGGGGCTCCGCAGCGGCAAGGTCATTTCTCACTGTTACTTCCACGAGATTGACGGTTACGACCGCATCTTTTTCGTCGCCGACGCGGCGTTCAACACCTATCCCGATCTGAAGCAGAAGGCCGACATTCTCCAGAACACCGTCAACTTCGCCCGCGCGCTGGGCGTGGAGTGCCCGAAGGTCGCCTGTCTTGCGGCCGTGGAGCTCGTCAACCCCGACATGCCCTGCACCCTGGACGCGGCCGCCCTCGTGCAGATGGCTCAGCGCGGACAACTCAAAAACTGCCTTGTAGACGGCCCCCTGGCTTTGGACAACGCCATCAGCGAAGAGGCCGCGAAAATCAAAAAAATCACCTCCCCCGTCGCAGGCAGGGCGGACATTCTGCTCGTTCCCCACATTGAGGCGGGCAACATGCTCGCGAAGTCCATCGTCTACTTCTCGAAGAACGAGACGGCGGGTATCATCATCGGAGCGGCGGCCCCCGTCATCCTCACCAGCCGGGCAGACTCTCCCCGCGCCAAGATGCTTTCCATCGCCGCAGCCGTCATGATTTCCCACGCTTCCTGAAAATGAAAATTTTTGCCATCAATCCCGGCTCGACAAGCACGAAGGCGGCCCTCTTCGAGGACACTCGATGCCTGTGGACCGAAACCCAGCGTTATGACGCGCCCGAGCTCTCGCATTTTTCCAGCGTCATGGAGCAGGAGGAATTCCGCTTCGTCGAACTTTCGAAAATCCTTGACGCCAAAGGAGTGAAACCCTCGGACCTTGACGCGGTGGTTGGCCGCGGAGGACTTCTGAAACCCATGCAAAGCGGCACTTACCTCGTCAACGAACGGATGCTGGAGGACCTGCGCAATATGGTATGGGGCGCCCATGCCAGCAATCTCGGAGCATGTCTGGCCGTTCGCTTCGCCAAAGCCTCGGGGAAGGACATTCCAGCGTTCATCGTCGATCCCGTCGTCGTGGATGAACTGGCGGAGGAGGCTCGCATTTCGGGGCTGCCGGAGCTCCCGCGCATTTCCATCTTCCACGCCCTCAACCAAAAAGCCGTGGCGCGTCGAGTCGCCGCCGAGCTGAAAAAGAAATATGAAGAATGTAACCTCATCATCGCCCACATGGGCGGCGGCGTTTCCGTCGGAGCCCATGAAAAAGGACGTGTCATCGACGTCAACAACGCGCTGGACGGAGACGGCCCCATGTCGCCTGAACGTTCGGGCAGTCTGCCGGTGGGGGGCCTGAGCATCCTCTGCTACAGCGGGAAATACTCTCTGGCGGAAATTGAAAAGATGATCTGCGGCAGGGGCGGTCTGGTGGCTCACCTGGGCACCAATGACATGCGCGAGGTGGAAAAACTCGTGGCCGCGGGAGATGCAAAAGCAACCCTCGTCTTCGACGCCATGATCCTCCAGATCGCAAAAGAAATCGGAGCCTCCGCCGCCGTTCTCAGGGGCCAGGTGGACGCCGTCGTCCTCACCGGAGGGCTGGCCTACAGCGAAAAGCTCTGCGAACAGATCACGTCCAAAGTGAAATTCATCGCTCCCGTCCTGCGCCACCCCGGCGAGGATGAAATGCAGGCTTTGACGGAAGGGGCCTGGCGTGTCCTGACAAAGGTCGAGTCCCACAAAACCTACAACTGACCGCCAGGGCTTCTGTTTTTATTGCATTCGATGTGAATTTCTGTGTGGAAAACGGCCTCGTCAGGGGGCCGTTTTTGGTATACATAAGGATGTCCCCAGGCGATGAGCATTTCTGCTCCACGCAAAATTATGTGCTATATTATTATTTCGTTTTAAGAATTCAGGGCAGAGAAAATAACGTCTGATACCAGCAGAGCCCAGACTGAAGATTGGCGGTTCGAGATCATAATGTGGGATATTTTTCTGTGGAGTTTCAACGCCGTCGCCCCTATTTTGCTGATCCTCCTGGTGGGGTGGTT
>JAISUO010000043.1 GCA_031272035.1 Synergistaceae bacterium | reverse complement strand
TAAATATTTTAACAATGAGATAAGTATTTATACTTAAAAATTAATACATAAATCACGTAAATGTAGTGAAATGGAAATTTTCGCCTTCATTTTTTCTTTATCAATCTTTAGAGACTGTCTGGTGTAGGAATTTTATAGTAAACTGAACGGCAGAGAATTTAATAAATTATTGTTTAAAATAAATACTTGTTTATTGGGGAGATGACTGAAATGTGGCGTAACTTCAAAATTAACTTTAAATTGTTAATTGGTTTTGGGCTTCTTCTGATTGTGTTCGTCCTGGCGGTGTGCGTGACGTGGCGATACACGATGATCACCAGAGGGAGAAGCGTTTTTCTCGCGAAAGAGGTTGTTCCCGCAATGATCGAAACCACGCAACTGGAGCGGAGTACCTATGAATTGTTCATGGCGATGCGTCAGATGCGCTACGAGGAAAGCGAGGAACTGTCTCAGACGGTCAAATCGGGAATGGCCGAGGTCCGGAGCGTTTTGGATGACATCAAACAACTGGGGGTCACTTATCCGGAGATGCAGACCCCGAAGCGTGTAGCGGAAAATTTCACTCCCGCTTATGATTCCTATTCGAAAACGGTGGAGCAGTCCATGGCCGCCTCCGTGAAAAAAACTCAGAACTGGGCAGGACTTGTGAAGGTTGGCGACGATATGACCAACGTGGCCAACGACGTCATCAAAGCCCTCTTCGTCGGGATGGACAAGGCCATCGAGGCGGGTGACCAGACTGAGCAAAAAGCCCGTATGGACTGGATTCGTTCGGGAGTCGAAGTTGCCGACACCGTACAGACCCTGCGCCGTAACGTGCAGAAAAGCATGGTGGAAAGCGACATAAAAGGAATGGAAGGCACCATTGAACTGCTCAACGCCATCGAGAAAAACTGCGCCTATCTGACCTCCATCGCCACCACGCCTCAAAACAGGGATCTTGTCAAAAAGATGAACGACGCCATCGAACTCTACAAAACATATCTGAGCGATTACATCGAGGCCTTCAAGTACGTCGATAACCAGAACACCGTTCGCCGGCCTCTTATGGTGACCCTCAACGACCAGGGCACGGAGGTCACCAAATTCGCTCAGAATACCGTTGAATCCATTGCGGAGGAGACTGTCGCCAACCTGGATCAGGCTATTTTCATTCTGATCTGCGCGACGGTCATCGCCGTGATTATGGGTGTGGCGATCGCGATTTTCATTTCCCGCAGCATTGCGAAGCCCCTGTCCACCATCGTCGCCCTGTCCAAACGCGCCGGTGAAGGGGACCTGACGGTGGCGCGCGGGGATTTCCACTATGAGGGCAAGGACGAACTGGGTGTGCTGGCAAACGGGATTTCCGCCATGATTTCCATGCAGGAAGGCGCTCTGCAGGAGGTCGTTTCCGTGGCGAGCAACCTTGCGGAAAGCGCCGGCAGCCTGTCTGCCATCTCCGAGGAAACCAACGCGTCCATGGAAGAGGTCAAAGCCTCCATCGACCAGGTCTCCGCTCTCAGCGAGAACAACAGCGCGGCTCTGGAGGAGTGCAACGCCGGAGTGGAAGAAATGAGCGCAGGAGCGGATACCGTAGCCCAGTCCTCCACGGACAGCGCCGCTTTTATTTCCCAGACCACGGAGGCTTCCAATAAGGCCATCCAAACGGTGAACTCCGTCATCGAGGGAATGCGCAACGTGGACAAAAATTCAAAAACAAGCGAAGAAAAAATTCGCAACCTGGTGTCCTCGGTGGAGAACGTCAGCAGCTTTGTTTCCGTCATCACCGGAATAGCGGATCAGACGAACCTTCTGGCTCTGAACGCGGCCATTGAGGCGGCTCGAGCCGGAGAGGTGGGGCGAGGCTTTGCCGTGGTGGCGGAGGAAGTCCGTAAACTTGCGGAGGAATCGGCCCGCGCCGCCCAGAACGTGAACGGTATCATCGTCGAGCTCCAGAACGGCGCTCAGTCCAGCATCGAAGCCACCACCGACGCCGGACGAATGCTGGGAGAAACCCTGACACGGGCGGAACAGGCGCAAAAGGAGCTGGACAGCGCCCTGAAGGAAATCAACAAGGCCAACGACTCGATTCAGAATATCGCCGCCGTGGCTGAGGAACAGGCGGCCTCCAGCAAGGAAGTGGCCTCGGCCATTGACAAGGCCACGAAGTCCACAATGGAAATGGTGCAGACGATTTCGCACATTCGAGGGGCCAGCGAAGAAACCGCGAAATCCGCCCAGGGCGTGGCGGAGCAGTCCGAGGCCATGAATCAGCATTCGCAGACCCTGATGGGTATTTTGTCTCGTTTCAGGCTGCGAACCACCGCCGCGGCAGCCGCCCCCAAAGCGAAGAGCGTGGTCGCGGCGGCGGTTCCGGGAGCCGCAAAATCCCGGTAATCTTTCATACAAAACCTGCTTTAAAGAAAAGTTCAGGTAACGGTCAACGGAGAAATTCTCTCCTGGAGGACGGGACTTACCATCGCCAGGAGAGAATTTTTTTTCGAAGTTCCGACGCGTCCTTCTGAAGGGGAATACCGGCCAGAAACAGTCCCTGGTCATCCCGCAGCAACTGGAGTTTTCCCTTTTTCATTTTTTCCCATCGGGTGTAACGTTCTCTGTATTCGGGCCGGAAAATCGTCAGAGTCTGATTGGAAGAGCCCTTCCAGGCCGCTTCCGTTTCCTGGCCGAGCCGGAAGGGACCGTCCACAAGGGCTGCTATCCGGACCGGAATTTCCGGGTATCGGGCGAGAAGGTCCGTGACGCTGTACCCGCTGAAAACGAGAACGTCCCGTACCTCCGCTGAGTCAAGTTCTCTCAGCAGTTCCAGAAAGGATGGCGGCTGATCGAAAGGTTCTCCGCCGGAAACCGTCAGGCCGTCGAGGGAGAGCGCGGGGTCGCTGCAGGCGGCTTTGATCCGAGCGGCAAGGTCCTTCACCGGCAGAACCCGCCCGCCTTCAAACGGCCACATTTCCTGGGACAGGCAGCCTTCACAGTGCAGGGAGCACCCCTGAAGCCAGAGCCCGATTCTCGAACCTGGCCCCAGCGTTTTGATGGGATGGTGCAGAAGTCGTATACGAATGGAATGAATTTCAGTATCGATCATAGAGTCGCCGGCCTTTTTCTGCTCTTTTTTTAGTGCACGATTACGCAATCCGCTGTAGTTGAAAAAGTTGAAATGAAAAAGTTGAAAAAGGTAATTGAAAAAGCCGGAGGATTGCCCTCCGGCTCTGTTTCGTTTCAATTTTACAGCCAATCGGCCTCTAATACATGCCGTCCATTCCGCCCATTCCGGGGCCGCCGGGCATGGCAGGCTCTTTCTTCTCCGGCTTGTCGGCGACGATCCCTTCCGTCGTCAGCACCATGGCAGCGATGGAGCCGGCGTTCTGCAGCGCGGAACGGGTGACCTTTACGGGGTCGATGATTCCGGCGGAAACCATGTCGATGTACTCGCCCGTGGCGGCGTTCAGGCCCTGACCCGCCTTGAGGCTTCGAACCTTCTCGATGACCACGTCGCCCTGATAGCCGGCGTTCTCGGCGATAAGGAACAGGGGGGATTTCAGTGCGGTCAGAACGATCTGGGCGCCAGTCCGGATGTCGCCTTCCAGCTTGCCCACAAAGGATTCCAGAGCTGTGGCGCAGTTCAGAGCGGCCACGCCGCCTCCAGCCACAATTCCCTCCTCCACAGCCGCCCGGGTGGCGTTCAGCGCGTCCTCGATGCGGTGCTTCAGTTCCTTCTGCTCGGTTTCCGTGGCGGAGCCGACCTGAATGACGGCCACGCCGCCCACCAGTTTGGCCAGACGCTCCTGAAGCTTCTCCTTGTCGTAATCGGAGGTGGAATCCTCGATCTCCTTCTTGATCTGGGAAGCGCGTTTGCGGATTTCGTCGGAGTTGCCCGCACCCTGGGTGATGGTGGTGTCTTCCTTGGTGATACGGATCTTCTTCGCCTTACCCAGCATGGAAAGCTCGGTGTTCTCGAACTTCAGGCCGACTTCCTCGCTGATGACCTGACCGCCCGTGACGATGGCGATGTCCTGCAGCATGGCCTTCCGGCGGTCGCCGAAACCAGGCGCTTTTACGGCCGCTACCTGCATGACGCCGCGCAGTTTGTTGACCACCAGCGTAGCCAGAGCTTCGCCTTCCACATCTTCAGCGATGATAACCAGGGGCTTGCCGGTCTGCACAACCTTTTCCAGAACGGGAAGCAGATCCTTGATGTTGCTGATCTTGCCGTCATGGATAAGGATGTAGGCGTCGTCGAAACTGGTCTCCATGCGCTCGCCGTCCGTGACCATGTAGGGGCTGATGTATCCCTTGTCGAACTGCAGTCCTTCCACCATTTCAAGAGTGGTTCCCACGGTCTGGCTGTCCTCCACCGTGATGACGCCCTCTTCGCCCACCTTGGACATGGCCTCGGAGATCAGCGCGCCCACAGCGCTGTCGTTGGCCGAAATGGAAGCGACCTGAGCGATCTTTTCCTTTTCCTTGACGGGAATCGCTTTCTTCTTGAGCTCCTCGACGACGAAGTCGATGGCTTTCTCGATCCCCTGGCGCATCTGCATACCGTTGGCGCCGGCCGCGACGTTCTTCATTCCCTCGCGAATAAGGGCCCGGGAGAAAATCGTGGCGGTGGTGGTGCCGTCTCCGGCGATGTCGTTGGTCTTGGAGGCCACTTCCTTGAGCAGCTGGGCTCCCGCGTTTTCAAAGGGATCTTCCAGCTCGATTTCCTTGGCGATGGTTACGCCGTCGTTGGTGATGGTGGGGGAGCCGAACTTCTTCTCCAGCACGACGTTGCGGCCCTTGGGCCCGAGGGTTACGCCGACCGTGTCGGCAACTTTATCAATACCGCGAAGCATTGCGCGGCGCGCATCTTCTCCGAAAGAAAGAATTTTAGCCATAATATGTCTTCCTCCTCCTGCTATAAGTCTGAATTACTTCTCGATAATCGCGAGAACGTCCCGCTCGCTGAAAATGACGTATTCTATGCCGTCCAGCTTTATTTCCGTTCCTGCGTATTTGCTGAAAATGATGCGGTCGCCTACCTTGACTTCTACGGGCAGCTTCTGGCCGTTGTCCAGGACCTTTCCCGAACCGACAGCGATAACCTCACCCTCGGTCGGCTTCTCTTTCGCCGTATCCGGAAGAACGATGCCGCCCTTCGTTTTTTCCTCGCGAGTGAGAACCTTCACTACGATCCTGTCGCCAAGTGGTTTGAGATTCATAAATAATCCCTCCTGAAATTTTTTTCTTTTATATTAGCAGTCTCTTTTGAAGAGTGCTACTGGTTCACGGTTTGGAATAATACTCCCGGAAACTTTTAAGTGCAATACGTGAAATTACGTATTGATGTTTTAAAAAAAGAAAAGAATAATTCTTACATTTTTGAAAAATATTATGTGAGGGGCAGGGAAGGGTCGGGAGACAGATCCGGAGGACTGCAAAGACCTCTTTGGCGGGCGTTGTATCCGGCCATGGCGATCATGACGGCGTTGTCGGTGCAGCGGGATTTCGCCGGAAGCCAGGCTTTCCAGCTCCGGCTTTCCTTCAGAGCTTTTCGCAGGGCGCTGTTGGCCGCCACTCCGCCGGAGGCCGTGACGTTTTTTATGCCGGACCGGTGAACGGCCAGAGCCACTTTTGAGACCAGCGCGTCGGTGACGGACTTCTGGAACGAGGCGCTGAGGTCGGAAAGAGGCAGGTCTTTTCCCTCTTCTTTCAATTTATTGACCTTCCAGAGCAGGGCGGTCTTGAGGCCGCTGAAGCTGAACTCGATTTTTCCGCTGTGCTTCAGGGGGATGGGGAAGTCGAAGGCGTCCGGATTGCCGGTTTGGGCCAGACGGTCGATTTCGGGTCCTCCGGGGTAGGGCAGGCCCATGATCTTTGCGGCCTTGTCGTAAGCCTCTCCCGCGGCGTCGTCCCGGGTTTCCCCCAGGAGGGCGTATTTGCCGAAGGCTTCGACCCGGATGATTTCTGTGTGTCCGCCGGAAGCGATGAGCGAGAGAAAGGGCGGGGTCAGCCCTTCGGCGTCGATGAGAGGCGCGAACATATGGCCTTCCAGATGGTTGACGCCGATGAGAGGGACGTTCCAGGCCCGGGAAAGGGCGCGGGCCGTCTGCACTCCCACCATCAGGGACCCCATGAGACCGGGTCCCCGGGTGACGGCGATGAGGTTCAGGTTTTTTCCTTCGATTCCGGCCTCTCTCAGGGCCGCGTCCACCAGAGGCAGGATATTTTCGAGGTGTTTACGGGCGGCAAACTCCGGAACCACACCGCCGAAGCGGGCGTGGTCCCCGATCTGGCTGGAGAGCAGTTCCGCCGCGATTTCCCGTTCTCCCCGCAGAACGGCCACGGCCGTGTCGTCGCAGCTCGTTTCGATCCCCAGGGTGAGAAAATCCCGTTCACTCATTTTTGGGCGCTCGCAGCGTCGCGGTCGCGTCGTCGTACTGAAGCTCCAGGTCGCGGCCGTTTTTCAGCGCCGGAACGCAGACTGCCAGAGAGCCCTCTCCCTCCGGCGGCAGTTCTTCGAGGTCCTGATATTCTTCTTTGGTCAGAATATCCTCTTTTGTGACCTGATAGCCGTTGACGATGAGCTTCGTGGGGTCGAAGGTCCAGGTTTTGAGGGCTCTGTAGTTCAGCACGAGGATGTCGCGTCCCTTCACCTTTGCCCGCCTGTCCTTAAAACGGCTGAAATAGTAGCTGAGGTTTTCCAGAACCCATTCGTCCACGTCGGAATCGCGGTCCGCCTCCCTGGCGAAAGAGCGCGGAAGCCAGGTCACGTCCAGCTGCGCCCGGGAGTACAAAATGACGTCTCCCAGACTTTGCCCCTCGATCCACAGCGTCGCCGTGTGGGCGGCCAGACGCTTCTGCCAGGCCTTGGAATTGTGGGCCTCCGCCCCCGGCACGGAAAAAACGGCAAAAAAAAGCAGGGAAAGGACAAAAAGGAGAACGGTAAAATTGAACCTGTATCTTCTCTGCTGACGCCGGGAGTTTTTGATGTCTTTCATTGTCGAAGTTCCTCCTTAAATATTTCGGCTCAGGCAAAATGTCCGGCGACAGCTGTCAAAAACTGTCCGAATGACGCAAAGTAACGAAGAAAGAGTCCCCCGAACTCTTTTCCCCCGACAGGGGACGCCCGAACAACACGTCCATTATACCGCCGCTGGCAACCCCTTTCACAACGGGGATCGTTTCACGGCGATTCAGAAACGGCCAGAAATTCCTCCAGCGCCTCCAGGGATTTGTGACCGTATTTTCGCGCCGTGTTTTCCAGGATCATGCAAACTATATTTTGCCCCGACTCCCGCAGCTGCGTCATATAACGCTCATATTCCTCAAGGGTGCGCTCCGAACAGGTGGAGAGCTCTCCCAAAAGATACGTTTCCGTCGACGTGCAATCCGTCCCATCCATCGCGCCGCTTTTGGGACGTCCTCTTGCGATCGTCAGGGGAAAACGGCGCGCCGCCTCCTCGAAGCGTTCGAGATGCTCGTCGACAATCCCGCGCACCAGTTGTTTTTTTCGATCGGACAAAAAAGGCAGCGCGCTTTTTATTTTTTGAAATTCATCCGGCGCGGTGTACTCCATCATATACGCGTATTTTTCAGTCAACGGGTTCCGCCCCTGCCTCTCCGCTTCCAGAAGATCCGAAAGGCAGGAACTGACAAGCGCATCGCTCCAGGCTTCGAACTGGCTGCGGCGCATAATGTCAAACGTTTCCCGATCGTCCTGACAGTCCGCTCTTCCCGAAACATTGCGCACTTTATCGAACATTCGCCATTCTATGTCGATGATACGGTCAATTTTTGACTGCAAGACTTACCTCGCTTCCTTTATATTCCGTTATATTCCGTCTATTCCGCCATAACGTGCATCCGCCGAAGCGTATCGTCGCGGATTCGCTTCACGATTTCCGGGGCCTGCGCCGCCAGAAAAGCGTCGTCGATGTCCGTCAGATTTTGGGCTCCCAGAGCTTTGACGACGACGATGCAGATGCTTTCAATGAGGGCCGTTTTTCGCTCCGGTGAGGTCGAGCTTTTGCAAAGTTCTGACAGCAAGGCGAAAACCTCCGGGGCGACGGTCATGTCCTTCAGCCCGTGATGCGCCCATTTGTAAAAAGGCATGTATTTCCTGTTCAAAAGGTACACCATGGAACAGGCCGCCTTTATGAACTCCGCCAGGGCGGCGTGGGCGGCCACTTCTTCCCCCCGCCGCAGGCAGCGTCCATAATTGTACTGCCCCGCCTGCGCCATCACCGCGGCCCGCGCGGCGATTTTTTTCAGACGGACGTCTTCCGGGTAAAAGGCCAACAATGCTTCGCGTATTTTGGAAAATTCTCCTGATTCATCGACGAAAACCGCTCCGCTCGTGGCGGCTGACAGGAAACTCTCCGGTATTCTCCGCCACTGTTCCAGCGTTGCCGGCGCCTGGGCGAGACCTGTAAACCTGAGGTAAAAGCTCGAAATTCGCATGGCGGAAAGGCGCTGCTCTCCATAGCTGCGGGGATCCCGCGTCCGATACCCCATGAAGCTGTCCGGAAGCTCCATGTACGCCGCCCTCAGCGCGGCGCCGATTTTTTCCTCGTCCTCATCCGTCAGCCACATGCAGAAGCCGGGGCCGAAATCATGGTCCTGAGACACCAGGTCGTCGTACCCGAGGCAGTCGGACCCCTCTCCGGCGAGACCGCAGGCTATGCGGCTCCGATAGGCCGGGAACTTCGACTCCAGCATATCCCGACCGTGCTGAAAATAGAACTCCCGCGCCAGTTCCAGACCCCTGATCATGGCTTTCGCTTCTGAACCCGCAGTTCTTCCAACTCCCTGAAAGCGTCTTTCGTGGTTTCGTTCTCTTTGCCCCAAATTTTTAGAAATATTTCATAAGCCCTTTCCATGTACCGGGTCGCTTCGTCCTGTTGCTCCAGACGCTGGCACAGGCGCGCCATGTTCCGGCACACGCAGCCGTACTCGGCGTTCTCCGCGGAGACCTTTCCGATTATCGACAAAACCGTTTCAAGGGTTTTCCTGGCCTCTTCGAACTGACCGTCCGCCGTCTGAAGCGCGCCTTTGGCGTTCAGCGCGGCGGCGTAGTGCGCGTTATCCTCCGGCAGAGTTCGGAAGATGCCAAGCGCCTTCTCCAGATATTCCCGGGCGTAATCCATTTTTCCGGTCTGCTGGCAGATGCCGGACAGGTTGACGTAAGTCGTGGCCAGTTCTTCCTTCAGACGCGGATCGGTTTCAAGAAGCGCCGCGGCGGACCGCAGGCAGTCGAGGGAACGCTCGTATTCCTTCCTGTCCCGATAGAGCAGCGCGATGTTGTTCAGCGCTCCGGCGCGAAGATACGCGCCGTCTTCCTTCAATTCACCGCGGACTTCCAGTTCATCATAGATTTCAATCGCGCGGCCAAAGGCGTCCAGCGAGGCGTCGGGCTCTCCCATCATACGATACGTCCCCGCCATATTGCCGAGGTTGACGGCGTACTGGGAGGAGCGCGGCCCCCAAAGCGATTCGATCACTTTTTCCGCCGCCTTGTGCGCCCGCAGAGAGTCCTCGTAGCGGCTCACGCCGCGATAATACCCGCCCAGTTCGCTCAGGCACATCAGGTACTCCAGGCTCGGCTCACCGTCCCGAAGGCTGCAGGCCGCCGCGCGGTCGCTCAAAAAACGCTCGACGGCGTCCGGCTGTGAGGCGTAAACGTCGTCGAGCTCCGCGTAAAATCGCTCCTGTTCGTTCACCGTTACAGCCTGGCGACACCGGTATCCCTGGCGGCCTGAGCTACGGACTCCGCCACCACGGGAACGACTCTCGGGTCCATCGTCTCCGGAATGATCCGCTCCGGCGTCAGCTGAGAGTCCGGAATCAGGCTCGCTATCGCGTAAGCAGCCGCCAGCTTCATCTCCTCGTTGATGGTTTTCGCCCGAACGTTCAGCGCCCCCCGGAACAGTCCGGGAAAACCAAGGCAGTTGTTGATCTGGTTCGGGAAATCGCTGCGGCCCGTGGCTATCACCGCGGCTCCTCCCGCTTTCGCCTCGTCCGGAAATATCTCCGGCGTGGGGTTCGCCATGGCGAACACGATCGCCTTCGGCGCCATGCCCTTCACCATATCAGCCGTAGCCACTCCGGGGCCGGACATCCCCAGAAAAACGTCCGCGCCCTTCAGCACGTCCCCCAGACTTCCCTTCTCTCCGTCCTCGTTGGTCTCCTGGGCTATCTCTTCCTTCGCCCAGTTCATGCGGTTTGTGCGGCCTCTGTATACGGCCCCTTCCCTGTCGCAGAGAACGACCTTTTTCACCCCGGCCGTTTTCAGGAATTTGCAGGTCGCGATTCCGGCGGCTCCGGCTCCCGCGATGACCACTTTCACGTTTTCTGTCTTTTTGCCCACGACCTTCAGAGCGTTCAGCAGCCCCGCCAGCACGATCACCGCTGTCCCGTGCTGGTCGTCATGAAACACCGGAATGTCGCAAATTTCTTTCAGCTTTCTCTCGATCTCGAAGCAGCGCGGCGCGGCGATGTCCTCAAGGTTGATTCCCCCCAGCGATGGCGTGATGAGCGCCACCGTCTTCACGAAGTCGTCCACGTTCTGCGTCTTGATGCAAATCGGGAACGAGTCCACGCCGCCCAGGTTCTTGAAGAGGATCGATTTCCCCTCCATCACCGGCAGCGCCGCCTCCGGACCGATGTCCCCAAGGCCCAGCACCGCGCTTCCGTCCGTGATCACCGCCACGATGTTCCCCTTCGAGGTCACTTCATAGATCGCGTTGGGGTCGCGCCCGATCTCCCGACAGGGCTCCGCCACGCCGGGCGTGTAGGCCAGGGAGAGCTCCCTCATGGTGGTGACGGGCATCTTGCTCGCCAGAGCAATTTTGCCCTTCGTCATCCGGTGGAGGTACAACGATTCCGTGTAGACTGCTTCTCTCATTTCACTTTCTCCTTTTATTTGTTTTATTGTTTTTTACTTTTTCAACGGCGTGGGATGGCACATGGCCTTCAAATCCATGTATCGGTCGAACTGCTCGCCCGTCAGGAAGCCCAGGGCAATGGCCGCCTCGCGCAGGCTCGATTTGTCCGCGTGGGCCTTCAGGGCGATCTTCGCCGCTTTGTCGTAACCGATGTGAGGATTCAGAGCCGTCACGTTCATCAGGGAATTGGAAACATAACTCTGGATTTTTTCCACGTTTGCCTCGATGCCCGCCGCGCAGTTCACGCGGAACGACGCCATGGCGTCCCCCAACAGCCGGGCGGACTGGAGGAAGTTGTAGTTCAGCACCGTCATGAACACGTTCAGCTCGAAGTTGCCCTGACTGGCCGCCATACCAACGGCCACGTCGTTGCCCATCACCTGAACGCATACCATCGTCAGGGCTTCGCACTGCGTGGGGTTGATTTTCCCCGGCATGATCGAGCTGCCCGGTTCGTTGGCCGGAATGGTCAGCTCGCCCAACCCGCAGCGGGGCCCCGAGGAGAGCCAGCGCACGTCGTTGGCGATCTTCATCAGGTCGGCGGCCAGGGCTTTCAGCGCCCCGTGCGCGAAAACCAGCTCGTCCTTGCTGGTCAGGGAGTGGAACTTGTTGGGCGCGGCGCGGAAATTTTTTCCCGTCAGCCTGGAAATCTCCTCCGCCACCGCCGTATCGAACCCCACGGGCGCGTTCAGCCCAGTTCCCACAGCCGTTCCTCCCAGCCCCAGATCCAGAAGACAGTCCCTCGCCAGAGAGATCATTTGCTCGCATCGCTCCAGCATACGCGCGTAGCCGCTGAATTCCTGCCCCAGAGTCAGAGGCGTGGCGTCCTGGAGGTGTGTGCGGCCCGTCTTGATGATGTCGGCGAACTGTTCGGACTTTTCGGCAAGGGTTTCCTTCAGGGCCCGAAGCGACGGAAGTACGTGATCTTCCAAAGCCAGGACGCCGGTGATGTGCATGACGGCCGGGAAGGTGTCGTTGGAGCTTTGGGACTTGTTGACGTGGTCGTTGGGGTGAATCTTCTTTTCTTTAAGGATTTCGTTGGCGCGGTTGGCTATGACTTCGTTGAGGTTCATGTTGCTCTGGGTGCCGCTGCCCGTTTGCCACACGGAAAGAGGGAAATGCCCGTCCAGCTTTCCCGCGATGATTTCGTCGCACACCGCGGCGATGGTGTCGGCCAGAACGGGGTCGAGAACGCCCAGGCGTCTGTTGGCCAGGGCGCAGCCCTTTTTCATCAGGCCAAAGGCATGGATGCTCTCCTGCGGTATTTTTTCAACGCCGATTTTGAAGTTTTCGTAACTTCTCTGCGTCTGCGCGCCCCAGTACTTATCCGCCGGCACTTTCACCTCGCCCAGCGAGTCCTTTTCAACACGGTATTCCATTCCTTTTTCCTCCATTTTCCCTGGAACACCCCCAGATATGCTTTTTTGATCTTCAAGATAGAATTTTCTACTGCCAACAGAATTTTCTACCAGACGCCTCCGATTGTACATCGTTTGTTCGAGCGCGCGAGAGCCAGATCGCGAAGCCGCATCAGATATTCGTCCGTCTGTTTCCCGACGCCATTATATATCCAACGCTCGCCGAGGGCCTCATACTTGGATACCGGAAAGACGTTAAAAGGCAGGAGATCAAGGCCGGCGACGCGCTCCAGCGGGGCGATGAATTCCGCGGTTTGAGCGATGTTTTCCTCGTCGTCGTTAAAGCCGGGAATCAGTGGAATGCGCACTACGATTTCGTGCTCGAATTTTTCGTTGAGCTGTTTGAAATTGGACAAAATCTGCTCGTTGGGGATGCCGGTTCCCCATTGATGCTTTTCGGAATTCATGTGTTTGATGTCGGCCATAATGAGATCGCAGCGGCTCGCCACCTGCCATACCAGAGGCCAGGGCGTCGACAGGCTCGACTCTATGGCCGTATGGATGTGGTCATCCTGGCAGCGCTCCAGCACTTCCGCCGAGAAATCCGGACGACACAGCGGCTCCCCTCCGGTCAGGGTGACGCCGCCGCCGGATTCCTGCTGGTAAAAGGGCTTGAATTGAGACAGCCTGCGCCACAGCTCCGCGGCCGTTATGCTGTAGCCCACGACCTTATAACATTTTTTGGGGCAAACGTCGACGCATTTCGAACAGGTTACGCCCAGACACCTGTTTTTTTCTATTCTCTGGAAATCGTCCTTCACGTTCACGGCTCCCGCGGGACATTCCTTCTCACAGGCTCCGCAGTGGACGCAAAGGCTTTTGTGGAACCACAATTCCGGCTCGAATCCCAGATTTTCGGGGTTTTGGCACCACTTGCACCTGAGGGTGCAGCCCTTCAGGAAAACCAGGGAGCGCGCGCCGGTGCCGTCATGTACCGCGTATTCATCTATAGTTTTGATAATTGCCGTATGGGACATGCCGATTCTCCGTCAGTGAGAAACAAGAAGAACGGCGGTTGCCCGCCGCTCCTCGTTTAACGTAAAGGGTCACAGGTTGTGGTGTTCGACGCGGCGTATGACAGTATCCTGCACGGCGGTGGGGATTTCCACGAAGAAGGCGTTGTAGCCGGAAATTCTCACCGTGAGGTAGGGGTACTGTTCCGGCTTCTTCTGCGCGGCGTGCAGGACCTCGTTGTTCACGAAGTTGAACTGCATCTGAGTCTGTCCCTGCTCCATTGCCGTCCAGCAGAAATCCGTAAACTTCTGCAACCCGGCCTTGTCGCCCAGCGTGGTGGGGTCGAGGCGGTCGTTGTAAATCCACGCTCTGAACTTGGCCTGATCGACCTTGAGCGAGGAGAGCAGCCTGGACCAGGAACCCGACATGTCGAAGTCGGAGTGCGGATTCAAACCGCCGTCGCACAGGGTTTCTCCGCGTTTTCTGCCGTTCGGCGCGGCGCACATGTAAGGCGCGTACTGCCAGATCAGGCTGATGGGCAGGATGTTCGGGTAGACCGGATAACCTTTGCGGTCACGGGTTTTGGTCTTGTGTATTTTGTACACGTCGTTGACGGCGCGCACCATTACGGCGTCGGCATAGTCGTCGTTGTTTCCGTATTTGGGCGCGTTTTTGAAATCCTGTCTCATGGCGTCGTAACCCACCCAGTCGGCCTCCAGCGCCGTGATCAGCTCTTTCATGGTGTACTTCTTCTTATCGTACACCAGGCATTTGGTGGCAATGAGGCTGTCGATGATGTCCACCCAGCCGACCATCCCCTGGAAGCTGAACTTCGAGGGCGTCGGGTCGTTGAACATGTCGAGGCCGGACTCCAGGCAGCACTCGTACAGCAGGCTGCCGAAGGGCTTGCGGCACATTTTTTCGAACTCCTCAAAGCACATGTTGCGCAGCCGGACTTCCGTGGTCACCAGCCATTCCCACTGCTTCAGCCAGGCCTGATAGAATTCCTCAAAGTCCTTAAATTGGGCCGGATCGCCCGTCTCGATGGAGTGGAACCACTCGAAGCCGGGTTCGGGGTCGCGCCCGTTGAACAGGGCGAACTCTATCGTTTTTTCGACGCCCACCTGAGCCACTTCGCGCTTCGCGGTTCCCTTGGAGTCCCCCTGAGGGCCGGGGGTGTTGCAGCCCACGATGGCGTAGTCCCGGGCCTGCTCAATGGACAACTCGCCCGGGCAGTGATCCAGCATGGTTTCGATGGCTTTGACGTCGTTGCGGATGCTGGGGTTGCCCAGACCGCTGCGGATGACTTCGCACACGCGCCTGAAGTCGTCCTTTCTGGTCCCGGGGAACCAGCGGTACTTGAGGTCCGGGTAGTGCAGGCGATATCCGTCCCACACGTCCAGGTACACGTCCGTCAGAGCGTTGTGAGCGTTGTGCCCCAGCCTGTCCTGACCGCCGAGGGTGTACACGCTGTAGTCCCTGGAGCCCATGCCGGCCTTCGCCAGGCTGCCGAAGCGCCCGCTGAAACCGGAAACTTCGTGCATTTTGGCGGCGTCGCAGCAGACGATCTCGGCCGCCGTGACGCGATCGAGGGTTTTGTCCTCGATGACGTCCTTCTCGTACCAGGGCCAGAGAAGCTGGTCGGGGCGGATCGTCTGGTTGTGGGAACTGGATTCGATATGGCAGGACACCAGGCGTTCCAGCCATTCCAGCTGAGCGGCTTCCCAGAACGTGCGCGGCCTGTTTTCGGAGACCCATTCGCAGTTCTCGGCGGCTTGCAGCGCGATTTTTTTCGCCTTCTCCGTGGGCATCTTTGGGGCGAGCTTTCTGGCCTCGGCCGCCAGACGTTTGACCCAGCGCACCACGGCCTCGCCGGAGATGACGCTGGCCTGACAGTTGACGATTTTTTCCTTCAGCGCCTCGGCTTCTTCGCCGGTCGCCGTTTCAAGCTCCTTTTCAAAGCGGAGTTGGCTCTCTTTTTTGAGCTCGATGAGCTTTCGGAACCCGTTGTCCAGCACCCAGGCCCGGTCGGGATTGGAGCGGCCGGCGCCGGTGCCGCAAATCTCCATGTACCGGCAGGGGGCCTCCGGGCAAAAATACATGTGCTGCTCGAACTCCGTCATTTTCGGACCGACGCGAAGGCTCATGGAGTACTTTTTGGCCACGCCGTTGCGCAGTTCTTCAAGGGAGGCCGGATCGTTGAAGGGAACCTTTTTGCCGTCCTGCCACACGAAAATCCTTTCGGGCACGTATTCCCAGGCTTTTTCGATGTTCTGCCAGGCTTCGCTCAGAGGGTCGAACAGAATGCCGTGCTCGTCGCCGCAGCACATGCCCAGAAGCATGGCGTAGGGCCTGATTTTGATCACCTGGCTGTCCAGGTACTTTTCCGTCGCTCTGGCGACAAAAATCGCGGGAGACATGTCCGGGTCCTCGCGGTAGAGGTCGGCCAGAATCTTTATCCTGGACGCGTCCACATAGGCTTCTTTGTCGGAAAAATAATCCGGAAGGTCCACCTGCACCTTGTCGGCGATCTCGCTTCTGAACTGCCACATTTCCGGCGTTACCACCGCCCAGCCTCTCTCGGTGGGCGAGTTTGGAGTTCCTACTGTTTTGGATGCTTCAGCGTAATCCACTTCCATTTTATGATATAACCTCCTTCATTGATTATCATTCTTTATTGATTCTTTAGTGACTTTATTGAGTATCACCTGGCTATGCCCAGGAACAGGTTGGGCAGCCACAGAATGATTTGCGGAAAGACGATGCACAGAGCCAGACCGACGGCATACAGAAGCACGAAGGGAATGATGGATCTGTACATGGCCGTCGTGGGGATTTCCTTACCCACAATGGCCTGCAGGTAAAAAATATTCGGGCACATGGGCGGAGTCAGCGCGCCTATCTGCAAATTCACGACCACGCATACGCCGAACCAGATCGGGTCCAGGCCAAGCTCCACGACGATCGGCAGGTAGATGGGCACGGTGATCATCAGCAGCGCGGCGGGGTCCATGAGACAGCCCCCGACGAAAAACGTGAACATCATCACGGTGATGATGGCCCAGGGCGCCATGTTCAGCGAGAGCACGAACTCCCTGATGAGGTCTGTAGCGCCCATGGCGTTGAAAATTGCGGAAAAGCAGCTGCCGCCGATGATGATCCAAATGACCATGGAGGAAACGGTGACCGTCCTCAGGCACGCTTTCGCCAGATAGGTCCAGCTGAACCGGCGGTGCAGGATGGTGCATATCAACATGCCGAACACGCCCAGCGCGGCGGCTTCCGTGGGAGTCGAGATCCCTCCGAAGATGGACCCCAGGACGCAGAAAACGATCAGAAGGGGCAGAGCCACCGCCCTGAGAGATTTAATTTTCTTTGACCAGTCTCCTCTTTCCTCCGGCGGCAGGGCGGGACCCAGTTTGGGATTGATGGCGCAGCGTACGCCGATATACAGCATAAACAGGCACGCTATGAGCAGACCGGGCATGACGCCGCCAATGAAAAGCCGCCCCACGGAGGCGTTGGACAGCGAGCCGTAGATGATCATCATGGTGCTGGGAGGAATGAGCTGCCCCAGGCCTCCTCCGGCGGCGATGGCCCCGCAGGTGAGCACCTTGTCATAGCCCCGTTTGGACATGGAGGGCAGGGCGATGACCGCCATCGTTACCACTGCCGCCGCCGCCACCGCGGACATCGCGCCCATGATGGTGCAGATGATGACCGTGCCGATGGCCAGACCGCCGTTCAGCCCGCCGAACCAGACGTACATCATCTCGTACAGGTCGTCCGCTATGCCCGAGTTTTCCAGAATGCTGACCATGAGCAAAAACAGCGGCAAAGCGATGAGAACGTAGTTGTGGCTTACGCCGAAAGCGCTGGAAAACGCGGTCATCAGGCAGGTCGGTCCCAACAGAAACCAGCCGACGACGAGGGAGATGGATCCCAGCGAGAAGGCGACCGGCAGTCCGGTCAGCAACAGCAGCAACATTGCAATGAAAAGGAGCAGCGCTCCGGATTCCAGGCTCATCTCGCGTCCTTCCCCCTGACCGTGTCAAAATTTCTGACCAATTGGGCGCATCCCTGCAGAAACAGCAGAATACATGAAGCCACAAGAAGAAACTTGTACGGCCAGATAACCGGTCCCCAGACCGTTTCAGTCCTCTCGTTGAAATCCCAGGACATGAGAGCGTCGTCCCAGCCGTACCAGATAATGGCCCCGACAAAAAAGAAGAAAAAGATAAATGTGCAGACGTCCGTCAGAGCCTGCCGTCGGGGAGAAAGCCTCGAAAAAAGGACGTCGATCCTTACGTGCGCGCTCTTTTGCAGGGTATAAGGCGCGCCGAGAAACATCGCGCTTCCGAAGGCGAACGTGATTGTCTCCTGAAGCCAGAAGACGGTTTCGTTGAACACGTAGCGCATGGATACGTCCACCACCATACCCACCGCGCAGTACGCGACGAGCGCTGCGGCCAGATAAGCGGCTGCGCGGCTGATCGCATCGACAGCACGCAACAGAAATGTCATCTTAAATCCCCTCATTTCCAGTTTTTGGAAAACCTGGCGGAGCTGAGCAGAGCCGCGGCAGACGGCGACCCTGCTCAGATTTCGGGTGTTTCTGCCCGGCTGGACTACTTTTTATAATAATCCCGGTAGATCGCGATGCATTTGGCCGCAACTTCATCCCGCGCGGCGACCTTGTCCCAAACCGAGTTCAGTGCGCTGTAGTATGCGGGAAGGTCGGACTCGGGCAGTTCGATGAAGGTCATCCCGTTCGCGCGCAGATTTTTTTCAGCGCTGAAGAGTTCTCCCACGTTGGCGACTTCCCATTCATGCCATTCCTCGTACGCCGCGGTGATTTTGTCCTGCAGTTCCCTGCCGAAGGAATCCCACAGTTTCTTGTTCATGAGCACGGTGCAGGTTCCGGCGCCCAGGGCCACCGGGTGCACGACGTATTTGGCGATCTCGTAATGCTTGCCGTCAACCGCGCCGTCCAAGCCCTGCAAAGTGCCGTCGATGACCCCCGTGGCCAGAGCGGAGTAGACGTCCGACTTGGGAAGGTTGACGGGGTTGCCGCCCAGAGCGGCGACGGCGTTTTGCTGCTCGCCCGAAGCCCGTATTTTGAGCCCCTTCAGTTCGGAGATGCTTTTAATCGGGTTCTTGAGGACCAGCGCCTGACCGTCCGGGCCGACCATGCACTCGCCGAAATAATGCACGCCCCGCTTGTCGTATTCCTCGCGGAATATCTTCACGAGCTCGGGACTCCGGAGAAGTTTGTCGCCGTCCTGAACGTTCTTGTAAGAGCCGGGAGGGCCCGACTGAACGACTCCTATGGACATCGTGCCGCTCCAGTATCCGGCGCTGCACACGGTCATATCGACCTGCCCCTTGGCGGTGGCCATGAAAAGCTGACCGTCCGGAACCAGCATACCGGCGCTGTAGATTTTGATTTTGACCTGACCGTCGGTATACTGTTCAATTTTTTGAGCCAGGTTTGAATAGATAGGATGATCCAGGGGACTGTTGGGGTTTTCGGGATGCTGGAGCCTGAGTTCGTACGTTTTTGCGTTCGCGTCGTCAGCGGTGAAGACCATTGCGAGCAATACCGCGCATACAATAAACAGCGTTTTGAATCTCATGCAACTCTCCTCCTGAATATGTGACTTTTCGTCGTTCCTTTTGTATTTGCCTTACGTCGACAGTCTGCGGAGAAAGTCCCTTGTAATACAACTTCTCAATACGACACCCTGTAAAATCGCCTCCTCGTGTTAAATATCGAAATGCGGCGCCCTTCTTCAGACAAGGCTCTGGACAGGGCTTTGGATAATAGAACGAACCTTAATTTAACGAATTTAGAATAATCAATCGGCTGTTAAACAAAGCGTAACAGAATCAAAAGGCGCGTTCCAGTAACCTGCGCTACACCTGTTGCACAGACAGGGAAGACGAAAAATCGTTTTTGTTCTCTTTTTATGTAGTTTGCATTGCATGTGTTCATCTGTTACACATGTTACAATATAAAGAGATGCGTACAGGCCAGCACAGTCGAGCGAAGGAATGAAGAGCGAGGAATGGAGATCTGCAAATGAGTCAGAGCCGGATTCCTGAGAAAGCTTCCGACACGGATTGCGTCACGCGCCCTTCGTCTGTTCTGAAAGGAATGGAGCGGTTGGAACGACTGGGTTCCGACAGCGCCGTTCCAAAGAATTTTATTGTCATTGAGCCGGGAGTCGTGCCGGATTGCTGTTACGTCGTAAAAAAGGGGCGGGTCATCGTTTTTGACTACACGCCCCACGGAGAGGCGCGGGTTTACGATCTTATGGAAGAGCGTTCTCTTTTCCTGGAGGCCAATCTGCTGACGAACACGCCGTCATACGCTTATTTCAAAACAACGATGCCCTCCGAGCTGGTGTGTATCGGACGGGAGGCGCTGCTTCTCGCCCTGCGGGAAGATCCGGCTCTTATGAGCGGCGTTATCGAGTCCATAGCGTACAAGTTTCTCTCGTCCGTGGACCAGATAAAACAGAGCAGGTCTTACACCACCACCTGGAAAGTATGCAACCTCCTGCTGACCTTCGCGGATCGCTTCGGCGCTCCTTACGACGGGAAAACTCTCATTCGGGAAAAGATCAGCCAGAGAATGATCTCGAACTTTTTGGGGATAAACCGCGTCACCACGGTGCGCATCTTCAAAGACCTCAAGGATTTGAACCTCATCGAACAGATAAATGGTTATTACTGCATCCGCGACACGACGAAGCTGAAACAGCACATGAAAAGCATCGGCTGAAGGCGCTTTTCATGACGCCGGCCGCGCCTCGCGTCGGGTTTGGACCGGACATCCGCCGTATTCACGTTCTCTGTTTCACTTTGATGAAGTTCCTTTCCTGAAAAGCGCGCCTTTGATCCACTGCCACTCTTCGAAACGCAGCGTCAGAGTGGACAGAACGTAGACGAAGACGGCCGCCAGTACGGCGCCGAAACACCAGGCCGCCCGCAGCGACAGCCTGATGTCCGTCTCGTAGGGAAGAAAGGTTTTGTACAGATAAAGGGCCACTGCCATCAAGGCGAGAGAAAGGGTTGTTTTGAATATCCATTTTTTTGAGAGAATGCGTGAACCCAGGGAGCTCCCAAGTTTTTGTCTGATGAAAAAAAGCCCCAGCAGTCCGGAAAGGGTGAAGGCCACACTGGGGGCGAGGGCCAGAGCGCCGTATCCCATGGGGAACATGAGGGCAAGGGACAGGAACGCGGTGCAGCCGACGCTGAAGAGCGTCATCGTAAAGGCCGCCCGGGGCAGGGTCAGAGCGTAGAGGCCCCGCATCACCACAGTGGAGCAGGCCATGCCGGGAAGGCCGAGAACGCTGAGAACGAGAGCCCGGGATGTGGCGTTCCAGGCCTGTTCTCCAAAGGCGCCCCGAACGAAGGTCACGTGAACGAAGGGGCTGGAAATCATGACGAGCCCCACCGTGGCGGGGAGGACGATAAAAAGGGCGAAACGAAGGGCTTCGCTGACAGCCGCAATGAACTCGTCAGGGCTCTGAACCCGGGAAAGCTGCGGCAGAACGGCCTGAGATATGGCGATGACGAAGAGACCCAGAGGAAGCTGGACGATGCGGTTGGCGTAGTTCAGCACGGAGATGCTGCCCTCCTCCAGAAAAGATCCCAGCATCCGGCTGATGACGGGATTGACCTGGTTCAGGGACAACCCGGCGGCGTAGGGGAGGAACAGGAGCATCATCTTTCGAAGCTCCGCGTCGGAGAAGTCCGGACGCTGGGGATAAAGCGCCGCTCCGATATGACGGCTCCAGATCCACTGGCTCAGAAAATGGAGACTTCCGCCCAGCAGGACGGCCACCGCCAGACCATGAATGCCCAGGTGACGGACCAGAAACGCGGCGCTGAGGATGAAGATCAGGTTGCTGAAAGCCGGGGCCAGTGCAGGCATGAAAAAAGACCCCAGGCCGTTCAGGGTCCCCATGACCAGCGCGGCCATGGA
Organism: Synergistaceae bacterium; assembly: GCA_031272035.1. Lineage (NCBI taxonomy): Bacteria > Thermotogati > Synergistota > Synergistia > Synergistales > Synergistaceae > Synergistaceae bacterium. The sequence continues at coordinate 3,425 of JAISUO010000043.1, read as the reverse complement.
AATCAGAAAGAGGAAGGGGAACATCCATCGCGTCAGACTGGTGGCCAGCCGCGCGGTTTCCCCGTCGAAGCCCGGAGCCATGACGAAGGTCAGCAGGGGAGCTCCCAGAACGCCGGCGAAGGCCACCGCCAGAGATGCAAAGATCAGAACGCTCATGGCCTGACGCGCCAGAGAGAGCGCCCGGGAACGGCTTTCAAGAAGGGCTTTGGAAAAAACGGGAACGAAGGCTGCGGAAAGAGCCCCCTCCGCCACGAGCTGGCGGGCCAGATTGGCCAGGGTGTAGGCCACGTTGAAGGCGTCAATCTGTCCCGAGGCCCCGAAAAACGCCGCCGTCACCACCTCCCGCAGCAGTCCCAGAATGCGGCTTGCAAAGGTTCCCATCATCATCAGCAGAGCATGGCGAACCATGCGCGAAGATTCCTGCAATTTTTCGGCCTCCAAACAGGTGCATCGGCGTTTCCTGCATAATTTCTAATGATACACTACTTTGGAGTGCGAGATCGAAAGTATTTTGCGGGATTTTATTTTACATGGAAAATATGGGGAAAAAAGTGGAACAGCACAAAAGAGAACAGGAAAAACAGGAGCTTCAGATTTGGGGTCTGGGCAACCCCCTTCTGGGAGATGACGCCGTGGGGTGCGCCGTGGCTGAGAGACTGACGGCCAGAGGGGTCCCGGGCGTCCTGGACTGCGGAACGACGCCCGAAAATTATCTTGCGCCTCTGAGAAGAAAACCCCCCTCCGCGCTTCTCATCGTGGACGCGGCGGACATGGGGCTTCCCCCCGGAGAGTTCAGGCTTCTGACCCTTGAGGAAATGAGCGCCGCGGCGGACTCCTCTCACGGCATCCCCCCTGCGCTTTTGCTGGAACCTTTCCGGGCGTCCATGGAGATCGTCATTATCGGAATCCAGCCTGAATCCTGCCGCATCGGCTCCGCCCTTTCCGCCGCAGTGGAGAGAGCGGCCCGGCTCGTGACGGAGAAGATCGCGGAAGGGCGCTGGAGGGAAATTGAAAAGCTGACGCCGGAAGAGCTTTGACGTTAATCCGCGCGCCGTTGAGACTACCTCAGGATTCTGACGAAAAGCTCCGCCACCAGGGTCGAGGAAACGGTGACGGTGACGAACCCTCCGATCAGCATTTGGGGCAGCATTCGCCGCACCAGAAAGTCATATTCTTCCGAAGAAGAAGATAAATGACGCGCCATCTCATCCACCAGAAGAAAATTGGGGGGGAAACCGAAGAGCGCCGTCAGGGAAAGCGCCACCGCCATGGGAGCGGAATAGCCCAGAAAACGGCCCGCGGCGGCGGAAAAACATACGAGCCCCGCCGTTCCCAGCCCGATGGTGACCAGAAGCGCCGCAATGGAGGATTGCACCATCTGAGGAGTGGCTCCTGCCAGAAATCCCATGGTGTAGGCCGTGATGATGATGATGAGAAAGCTGAAGGACCCCATGCGGGCCATGGGTCTTCGGTCCAGAATGCCGAACCGGGCCGCCAGACACCCGTACAGGAAGCAGAGCACGAGAGGGTGCAGAGTGTAAGGGGAAAGAAAGGGCAGAGTGTGATCGAAGGCCGTTTTCATGAGGACGCTGGTGGCCTCGGCTGTGAAGGCCGTAATGGAGGCCAGCGCTATTCGGGTGAAGGGCGCCGCATAAATGGAAGAGCGCGGAGGCTCCGCAGCGCCGGGGGATTGTTCCGCCTCGTTCTCGTCCGGCAGCGCCCTCAGCAGTCCGGGGTCGGTCTGTCGGATGTCCAGGATCCGGCGTCCCTCCAGACGCAGACACCAGGCCGTGAGAGGATACCCCACAAACCCCTGGAAGACGTAGATCACCACGGCCAGGACGGCCAGATGGGAAAAGCCCTGCTCTGCCGCCGCCTGCGCCATCATCGTGGCGGAGACGAGGCCGCCGGTCAGGGGAGGCGTCGCCACGACCACCGTTTCCCAGGCGATGATCATCCGTCCGAAAATGAGCAGAAAAGCCACCATTCCCGCAAGGCCGATGATCGAAATGAGGACGGAACGCCACTCCGCCAGAAGTCGGCGAAGGCTGATCATGCTCCCCATCCAAACCACCAACAGCGATGTGGCGAAATGGGCGAGAGGCATTCCCAGTCCCACTTTTTCCACAATATCGGCGGGCATCAGCCCCGACCAGTAGCCGACCAGAAAAAGAAGAGAAATGACAAAAATCGAGGGCAGAATCCCTCCCGTTTTTGTCGAAACGAAATCCCCAAGAGCCAGAAAAATGATGACGACGCAAAAACCTCCGAGAAGAAGCATCTTTTCCCTCCTTTTCCGCAGTGCTGCTTCTATCTTGCGTTCCTGTTTCAACGATAATTTTGTTTAATTTATTATATCTTCCTTCAGGGACTTTCGTTTTGAACGGGTATTCTCCGACCCTAATTCTCAGATCTCAATTTTCAAATCCTAATACCTGAGGCCATAGGCGGGATAATAGACGCGTTCGTCGTTCAGGCCTTCCTTTTGAGCCGCAAGCGCCGCCTGTCCTTCCTCGCCCAGATGAAAGGCCAGGACGGAGGTCAGGACGTGAACCGCGAACATCGGGCCGATCAAACTGCTTCCAAAGGTGGGGGAGGTATCTCCCACGTAGACGGGCAGGCTGGAATAACGGCATATGGGGGCCGCGGGGCTGTCGGTCAGGGTCACGACAAAAGCGCCTTTTTTGCCGATTTTTTCCACGGCTTCCGTCACCTCAATGACGTAACTGGGCAGTTCCGAGACCACCAGCATGTCCCCTTCTTCCACCACCCGCGACTGCTCGATGAGAGACATGGAACCCCGACGCATGAGAACCGTCTTCAGGCCCAGTTCCGTGAAGCGGGTATAAAACCACTCCGCCACCAGCGCGGAAATGCCCCACCCCATGCAGTAGATCGTGGCGGACTTTTTGGCGGCTTCACAGAAGCGGACCATAGCCTCGGGGGGAAGGTTGTTCAGCGTCTCGTCCAGGTTGGCGTGTTCCAGCCGGCAGAGATTTTGGGGAATCCCCATATCGTGAACCTTCTCGGCGATGGCCGAAGGGCTGATCTGTTCCAGCAGGTTTCTTTTCAGCACGTCCTTGAGACTGGCATATCCGTCGAAACCCAGAGTTCGCGCCACGCGGACGAGCTGCGCCTTGGAAACGGAGAGCTTGTTCGCAACCTCGCTGATGGAGCGAAACGCAACCTCCGAGGAGTTGGTCAGAAGATATTCCACGACGCGTCGGGTTTTTGCGGGGAAAGTATCCATTTTCTCTCTTATCAGCGTTTGAAGTTCCTGAGCGTTCATCACGGTATCTCCCTTACTTATGGTGGTTCGCCCTGTACTGCGTGCCGTTAATGGTACGTTTGTTTGACGAAATAAAGAGGACTGGACTCTAGTTTATTTTAGCGTGGATGTTATGTCAAGAAAAAGGGTAAAGGGT
>JAISUO010000042.1 GCA_031272035.1 Synergistaceae bacterium | reverse complement strand
CGATCGTTTCGGACTCGATCATCGTCCGTCGGATATAATCGGTTTTATCCCGAAATCCCGCAGTGTTTCCTTCCGCGAGGCATTCTTTCCACATGTTGTCGATGGGTGTCCGGTGCATTTCAATCGCCGCTGCTTTTTTTTCGAGAACGCCCGCAATGTCCACAATCAAATTACTCTCCTGAGGGCCTCTGGCAAAGTAATACTTTTCTTTTACAAAACGGGGTTCAAGGCCCATCTCTTTGAGTTCGGGGAGATCTAACTGCCTTCCCGACATCCAGCACGCCTGTTCTACAGCCATAGCAGTAATGTAGTGGTCGGGATTTTCTTCATAATGCCCCCAGGGATCGAATGAAATAACCGTGTCGATCTTCAAAAACCGAAACAGAGTAATAAGTCTGTGGCGCATTTCCGTCAAAAGCGCGTGATCCAGGTAATGGTTTTTATAATTAAAATCATAAACTTTCCGAATTCCAAAAAATTCGGCGACTTCCCGCGTTTCTTTTTCTATGCGGAACATGGTTTCGCCGGCTGTCAGGTCATAGGAATCCATCTCGTCATTGGTCGTACGAATAAAATAGCCGATATATCCTTCTTCCAGCAACTTAAAGAGCAGCCCTCCCACAGCTATGGAGAAATCATCGGAATGAGGAAATATGGCTGCAAAGACTTTCCCTTTGTGTGGACAGTCTTTTCTCCAGGGTTCCACAATCATTTCATTCAAAACAAATCCACTCCTCTTTTGCCTTTACATGGCCTTATTGAAACTCCTGCCGCGTCCAATCGCATTCAATTACGCGTTCAATTAAAAGTAGACAAAAATTCTTTAAGACGGTCGGATTTCCGTTCTTCGAATATTTCAGCCGGCGTTCCCGTCGCTGCGATTTTCCCTTTGTCCATGAAAACGACCCTGTCCGAAACCTCATAAGCGAATCGCATCTCATGAGTGACGATGATCATTGTCGCACCGTCCGCCGCCAACTGTTTAATGACGTTTAAAACCTCGCCTACAAGCTCAGGATCCAACGCCGAAGTGGGTTCGTCGAACAAAAGAATTTTAGGATTCATAGCGACAGCGCGCGCGATAGCCACACGCTGCTGTTGTCCTCCTGAAAGCTGTGAAGGGCGCGAGTGAATTTTATCCCCCAATCCGACGCGTTCCAGCCAACGGGTCGCTTCTTTTTCTGCTTCCGATTTAGAAAATTTTTTTACTTTAATCAAACCTAAAGTAACGTTTCCCAACGCCGTCATGTGTGGAAATAAATTGAATTGCTGAAATACCATGCCGGTCATAAGGCGCTGACGAGCGATTACGCGTTCCGGTAAGCGCTTTCTTTTCTGTCCGGCAATGCGGTAGCCCACTGCGTTACCATCTAAAACGATTGATCCCGCCTGAAATGTCTCCAAAAGGTTGATGCAGCGCAGTAACGTTGTTTTCCCCGAACCGCTGGCGCCTATGATAGAAACCACTTCGCCGGCGTTCACGTCAAGATCGACGTCTTCAAAAACTTTTAAATCACCGTACCATTTCTCCAGTCCTCTGATTCGAAGCAAACTGTTTTCCATGAAATGCCCCCTGTAACCGCAGTTTACGCGTTGTATTTCCCTTTCAGGTTAAAAACGAAACCGTTTTTCAGCCGCCTTGCCCACGAATTCGATCATCGTGTTCAATACAAAATAGATCAACCCAATGAAACAGTAATATTTCAAAGCGTTATTGTTAGTTGCTATTAGTTGTTGTGTGACCAACAACAATTCTGAAATGCCGATCAACATCAGGAGCGTAGTGCCTTTCACCGTTTCTGTAGCGGAGTTGATCCAGGGAGGCAGCATCTGGATCAACGCCTGAGGAAGAAGGATGTTATATAGTATTTGCACAAAGCGTAAGCCTATAGCCTTCCCGGCTTCGATCTGTCCACGCGGAATATTTTGCAGGGCTCCTCGCGTCAACTCGGCCATCTGCGCGCTGTTTGTCACGGAAAGAGCGATGATGCCCGCCAGGAGTGCCGACAATTTGACGCCGTACGATTGAAGGAAAACGTCCAAAAAATAGTAGATCGTAAACACGATGACCAATCCAGGAATTCCGCGAACGACGTCCACGAACAAACGAAAGGGCAAAACAGCCGCTCTGTGCGCAAACGTCATGATAAATCCTATGGTGATACCGCAAAACGAGCCGATCGCAATTGCGCAGACGGCTGCCAGAAGCGAATGGTAAACGCCGATGAAAATCGCCGTTTTAGCGGCAAGCACGCTTTCCCAAAAACCGATGGAAATCATCGTCGTTTGCCTCCTTTGTGATCATTGAATCGCGAACCTGCGTTCGACGCGTCTCAGAATGAAAGCCAGCAAATAGCAGGCGATTACATACAGCGAAGCGGTGACCAGCCACACTTCAAACACGCGAAAGGTCAATGTGTTGATTTTTTTCGCGTTGTAGGTCAATTCTGGAATCGTTATAGAGGCCGCGAGGGAAGTATCCTTAAAGAGCGATATCAAATAATTCCCCAATGAAGGCAAAACATTTCTGAACATAATTGGAAGCTGAATATTCCAGGCAATCTGCAACGGAGTCAGTCCTATGGCCTGCCCCGCTTCGAGGGTGCCGGAAGGAATCGCCTCCAGACCGGCGCGGAATACCTCGGTCATATATGCCCCCGCATAAAGCGAAAGGGCGAATATAAAAGACTCGTTTTTGTTCAAACGAACGGATAAATCCGGCAGGCCGAAGTACGCGATGAAAATTAAAACCAACAGGGGCGTATTGCGTAAAAGCGTCACATAAAAATGAGCGAGTTTCCTCAGACATCGTTGTTTAGCCGTAGCGCAAAAAGCCATGCACAAGCCCACCAACATGCCGATCATCAAAGACACAACCGCCAAAAAAAGCCCCAGAAACAGCCCTTTAATCAACAGGGGCAATTGGGCGAAGACCACATTAAAGTTCCAATAATATCTCAAGCGGTTCTCTCCCCTCAGCCGAATGCAGAAAATCGAAGATTTATCCGCCTGCGCGGTTTACACGTACGCAAGCGGATAAATTTTCCATCAGGCGGCGTTTTTAACGATACATAAGAGGCTTGCCGATAGGAGGAGCAGGAAGTTTTTCCCCGAACCATTTCTCATAAGCGGCGTTGTAATACACGTATGTCGAACCAGCCATGCAATCGATAAAAACTGTATTAACATAATTCAACCATTCCAATTCGTCAGGCTTCACTCCACCGCCATAAAGCTGGGGATTGAAACCGAAACCGGAGTCGATATAGAGTTCCGGCTGTTTGCTTGCCAGCCACTTAATCGAGGAAAGATCTACAGCGCCCGCATCCGCACGTCCAGAAGTAACGGCCTGATAGACAAGTCCCTGATTTTCATATTGGTCATCCTTACTGCCCGGAAGCATTCTCTGAACATTACGAGCGGCATCCGCATTCTGCAGTATCGCTATAGTCACTGTCTTACCCGCTTTGACGGCTTCGACAAGTTCTTCATATTTTTTGTACTGTCCCTTAGTGGCAAGGATAAGTCCTATTCCTTCAGTATAATAAGGCACCGTAAACGCGATTTGCTGCGCGCGCGCCGGCGTAATGGTCATAAACTGCAGACAGATATCCACTTTATTGGCCAGAAGATTGGGGATGCGCTGATCGGGCGCCTGTTCTATGAATTCGACTTTTGACTCATCGCCAAACAAGCCTCGCGCCAGGATCTTTCCCATTTCGATATCCATGCCTTCATACTCGCCCTGGTTATTTTTGAGATGCCAGGGAACGTTGGTACTGCCCGTCCCAACAAGCAGTTTGCCCCGACTCAGAACTTCCTGCAACTTTCCGGCAGCTTCTGCTGTTCCGGTCGCAAACACGAACAGGCAGAGCAAACAAATCGCTTGAAAGAACCATAGTTTTGAAATCTTTTTCATTTCTCCATCCGACCTTCTTTCGTGAGATTTTCGAGAAAATTTCAAACAGAGCTACCATAACTTCATTAACTTCATTTTCCCCATGACGCGCAAAACACTCTTCTCAATCGTTTTTTGAAATTTTCCTCCTTCTGAAAATAACTCCTTCCCCCTAAAATACTGGAATTCGACGATTACGTCAATTTCTGTAAACTTTAAATATTATACTTTATCGAAGCTGCCTTTATCGAAGCTCTGGAAATCATAGAGATTTGCGCCGATGTCTCTAATACCCCAGAGTTTCTCCCGTCAAAACGACCTTGATTCTTCCCGCGGGGCGGCAAATTCTGGTGATCAGGATCTGAGAGCAAAAACTGTCGGGCGTTGAACAGTTGCCGCAGGTTCCCGTCTGTCGGCAGGGCACTTTGGCCTGGGGGAAACGCTGCAGGTTGATCGGCGCGGCAACCGTGCGGGCTCGCGTGATCGCATCGTCCAGCGTTTTTACCACCTTATTGATCCCCGCGACGACGATGACGTTTTTGGGGCCGAAAACAATTGACGCCACACGATTGCCGCCCGCGTCTATATTGACCATCTGTCCATCCTCGCTGAGCGCGTTGACGCCGGTTATGAAAAAATCACAGGCCAGCGCCCGACGCATAATATCCATCCGTTCCTCGGGAGACGTCGCGCGATCCCTGTCCAGCACGTTATAATTTCCGTTATGAAATCTGTCGGGCAGCTTCAGATCCTGAAGGGTAACACTGCCTCCCCATGATACGCAGGAACCCTCCGGGACGAGGGATACGGCCTTATTGACCGCCTCTTCGCGCCCGGCGGCATAAAAAGCCTCAAAACCCCGGTGCTGCAGCGCCGACATCACTGTAAGACCTAATTTTTCATTTCTCGCTTCCTGTGGAGACTGAGACATCACATTATTCCTCCTCGCTTCAGTATGTCTTATACAGATTGCCTTTTGCGCTCACGCGGCAACAGACGAATGAACAAAAACCTCTCGCCGGCTGCAGGAATCCGGACTCCAAGGGCCCGGGCCTGCAAACATCGAGAAGCTGGACAGGAATGTACACAACGAAACCAACCGTGACAATACAGGCAGGATAAAAGAAAGAGCGTATTATCACAATGAGCCTGACGACCTATCCACTCCATTGTCCGGCAGACATGCGAAGTAAAATTATCCTTGACATGTGCAGAGCTCTTCCTTAAGCTCATTTTTATCACCCGAAAAGGCGAGGAGGCTATTGTATGAAGCACGAAGCGACAGTATTACGGCCCGACGGAAAAGCGGAACGCAGACTGCTGACCTGGGACCTGTGCGTGGCCATCGACTATGCCGGGTGCGACCAGAAAGCAGTCAGAGCCCACGTTGATGAACGGGTGAAACCAGGCTTCCCCCGGCCTCACTCCATTCCGGCCCTGTACTGGATCGACCCCAACAGGGTGTCTTCCCGGGAACACCTTTGGGTCACGGGAGAATCCACATCCGGCGAGGCGGAGGTTTTTCTCGCCCGGGACGAGGGCGGCGATCAGTACGTGACTCTGGCCGGCGGCCACACCGACCGGGCGCTGGAGAAGTTCTCCGTTTCCAAAGCGAAGCAGATCTGCGACAGAATTCTGGCCCCCGTTTTCTGGAAGGTCTCCGACCTGCGGGAGCACTGGAACCGCGTGGAAATTTCCTCGGAAATCCCGCAGGAGGACGGATACCGGACGTATCAGAAGGGAACGCTGGGAGATCTTCTGCCTCCGGAGCGATTGGAAGAGCTGGCCCGGGAAGACGCTCCCGCACCGGGGAAAGTGGCTCTTTTCAGCGGCGCGCCGGCAACGCTCGAAGGCGTTGTCTTTGCCGGCGCTTTTCGCCTGACCCTTTCCGACCCCGTCCTGAACCGGGCGATCCGCTTCGGCTACCGGATTTCCGTGCTGCCGGACAGGCACTGAGGAGGCGAAAACAGATGAAACTTCGCGTGGGAATTTTCCAGATCGACGTGGCGATCGGCGACATCGAGGCCAACAGACGCAAGGTGGCTCACTGGATGGAGACGCGTTTCGTCCCTTCGACCCTGCCGACGGCCATCGTCGTGCCCGAGCTGTGGACGACGGGCTACCGGCTGGACAAAGCGGCGGAACTGGCCGACGCGGAAGGCCATGAGACGGCGAAATTTCTGGGAGACCTCGCCCGCCGCTTCGGAGTCTGGTTCACGGGGGGCTCCATTCTGGCGTCCCTGCAGGGAGGTTACGCCAACCGGGGACAGGTCATCTCTCCCGACGGGAAACTGGTTCGTCAGTACGACAAGGCGCACCTCATCCGCCTGATGGAGGAGGACAGATACTTCATCGCGGGCCGCGAACCCTCGATTTTCGACCTGAACGGGACGAAGGCGGGAAACGTGACCTGCTACGACATCCGCTTCTGCGAGTGGCTGAGGCGTTACGCTCTGGAGGGCGTTGAGGTGCTGTTCGTGGCGTCTCAGTGGCCCTCCGCACGGGCATCTCACTGGAGCAGCCTTCTCCGGGCCCGGGCCATCGAAAACCAGATGTTCGTCGTGGCCTGCAACCGGACGGGAACCTCAAACGGAACCGCCTTCGGAGGGGAATCTACCGTCATCGATCCCTGCGGGGAAATTCTCTTCAAAGCCGGAGAGGGAGAAGAAGCCGCCTACGCCGTCATTGAGACGTCCAAAGCGTCGGAATTCAGAAATTTCCTGACCGTTTTCAACGACCGCGTCCCCGAGATCTATCCCTGAACGTACGCGAAGGCACAGGGCAAATCCGGCTGCGGACGGCATATTTTAAATTTTAAATTAAAATAAATAACGAAATCGGGGGTCCAACAGGTCGACGCCGGACACCCCGCGTTTCATTGCCGTGAACGAAGGGCGTTACCTCTGCTGGCTGGCGATGTCCTGTTCTATGGCCTGTTTCACGCTGTCGGGGATGTTCAGAGCGTGAGCCAGTGCGTCGAGGTAGTTCCGCTCCATAAACTGGTCCACGTCGATCACGGAACGGCTCAGCACATAGATTTCCAGAGCTTCGTCGTGATCCTGAACGCCCCGGGCCAGGGCTTCGGGGTCGAGAGGCTGTTGGATGGCCTCGTTGACCACCTGCTCCGCCTCCGCCCCGAGGGACAGTTCCTTAATCTTTTGGATGATGTTCCGGTGCTCCGTCTCGTCGATGTGCCCGTCGGCCTTGGCGGCAAAAACCATAGCCCGGATGAAGCGTTTCACCCGTTCGTCCACCGGCGCGGAAGGCGCGTTTGCCATCGGGGCAAAGTTGGACGCCTGCGCCGGCGCGGGGCCGGCCGACTGCATGAGCTGTTTGTATTTGTTCCAGGCCAGAGCCCCCAGGGCCAGACCTCCGCCCACCAGCAGCGCGTTGGATCCCGTCTTTCTGCCGGTCTCCGTGCCCATGAGCGCCCCCGCCAGTCCACCCAGAAGACTTGGCCCCACGGCTCTCGTCAGGCCGCCCTGGATCCCCTGAGACAGCAGCCCTCCCAGCAGACCGCCCATCGCATTGTTTCCCCTCCCCGCCGAGCTCGCCCCGGCGACAGCACCCAGAAGACTTTGCAGGTTGTCCATCAAATTATTATTTTCCATAACACAGGCTCCCTTCCAGTGACTTATTTTAGTTTATTCATACAATTCAAGTTCAGAATAGCATGAAAAGTGGTTTTGAAAAGAATGTAATTTATGCAAAAAAAAGATTTTTGGTTCCATATACGGCGATTCAATGGGTCTTACCTTGACAAACCTCTCACTGACAACCTATCCTTTTCAGTGAAACATCAAGAAAGGGAAGGATCCTGCACTGACATGGAACGACTCAACGGGGATCTCTCCTTCGAGAACCTGAGCCCGGAGGCTCGGCGGGAGTACGAGAGACGCAAAAAAGACAATACGCTGCCGAAGGAAATCGACCGGCGGCGGGACCGGTACTTTAAATTTCTCTTTGGAGAGCCGGAACACA
>JAISUO010000041.1 GCA_031272035.1 Synergistaceae bacterium | reverse complement strand
GTTCGGGCGTACTCCGTCCCCAGCTCCTCACGGATGATTCGAGTCGCCTCAATTCCGTCCATCTCAGGCATCATGTGGTCCATGAACACCGCGTCATAACGAACTCCGCCCGGTTCGCTCCCCTGTCGTATTTTTTCGATGGCCTCCGCTCCGCCGGACACGCAGTCCACCTGCAGCCCGTAAGGCGTCAGAAGCCCACGGGCCACGTCCTGGTTGGTCACCACGTCGTCCACCACCAGCACGCGGCCGTCAGGAATCGGCGTCCGCACAAACTTTTGCGTCTGAGTGCGGGAGTTCGCCATGAAGTGAAAACGCTTCAGCCTTTCCACGCCCTCCCGGCCCAGCCGGCCCTCTCCGACGCTCTTCAGAGGAATTTCCACGCTGAAGGCGCTGCCCACGCCGTACTCGCTCTCCACCGAAACTTTTCCACCCATGAGGTCCAGAAAGCCCTTCGTGATGGACAGGCCGAGACCCGTGCCCTCGATGTGGCGGTTCGCCTTCGCGTCCAGCTGGACATATTCCGCAAAAAGTTTCTCAATGTCCGAGTTGCGAATACCGATCCCCGTGTCCCGAACGCTGAAGAGCAGGGTCACGTTTTTCCCGTCCTGCTCCGCTTCCTGCCGCCACCCCGCCTGAAGGACGACGCGGCCCTCCTTCGTGTACTTGAACGCGTTGGAGAGCAGGTTGTTCAGCACCTGTTTCACCCGCAGCTCGTCGCCATACAGCCGGGCGGGAAGCGTTTCGTCGATCTCCATTTCAAAGACGATGGGCTTGGAGCCGATGCGGATTACGTTCAGCTGGGCCGCGTCGCCGAGGAGCTCGGACACGTCGAAGTTCACCGGGTTCAGCTCTATGCCGCCCGCCTCAATTTTTGAAATGTCCAGAATATCGTTGATGATGCCCAACAGGGTGGAAGCGGAGCTGTACATTTTCTCGATGTTCTGGCGGGTGCGTTCGTTCAGGCGTTTTTCAAGCTCCACCTCCGCCAGTCCCAGGATGACGTTCAGGGGCGTTCGGATTTCGTGGCTCATGGTGGCGAGAAACGAGCTTTTACTTTGATTTTCTTCGTCGGAGCGCATTTTCGCCGCGTACAGCCGCAGCAGAAAATAGCCGAGAACAACCATCAGAACGGAACCCAAAGTGGAAAGAATGGCAGCGGTGTAGTACACGTCCCGGTAATAGCTCAAAAAAGGAGTGACGACGCCGATGTACCAGCCGTTGAAGACCTTTCTGAAGGAAACGGTGACGGAGGTTCCGTCGAAATCCCGAATTTTTGCCGACAGGACTTCGTCGCCCCGAAGCAGGGCGTCGTACACGTCCCGATACCCCTCGCAGATGTCCCGAAACTGCCGGCTGACGTAGCTCTCCTTTGGATGGCCCACCACCACCATCCAGGGGTTCAGGATAATGCCGTAACTGCCGTCTGTGACGGGGCCGTCGCTCTCCACCGCGTTTTCCGTGGGCATGTGAAGCGAGCGGACGTAATTCCGAAACCAGGAGGTTTCCATATCGATTGCCAGAATGCCGTAGCGCTCACCGGACCTGCCCCGGAGGTTTCGGACGGCCGAGATGATGATGGCGCCGGATTTCGGATCTTCATAGGGTTCGGTGTACGACACGGCGTCCGAGTCTCTGTTTCTCACGGCCGTGTCAAACCAGGGGCTCTGCTGAGGTTTGAAGTTCTCCAGGGAACGCAGGCCAATGCCATCGATGAATTCCCCGCGGATATAGCTGTAAATTCCGTAAAGCTGAGGCAGTTTCGTGTCGAGGCGTTGCATCCACTTCGTCGCGCTGGTGAGGTAGTCCAGGATCTCCTGCTGAGATGCCCCTTCGTCCAGCATGTCGGTGAGAAAATAGGACAGATTGTTGATTGTGACTTCCATTTCCACGAGGCCGGTTCGGATATTCGCCTCGGCGGCGGTGATGGACTTGCTCACGCCTTCCTCCAGACGCCGGCGCACCAGGCTGCTCACAGAGAAATAACTGACGAGGACCATCAGAAAAAACGCGGCGAAGACAAATACCAGTTGGGGATAATTGTCCCGGAACGCGCGCCGCCAGTTCATTTTACGGGTCACTCCTGAGGGCTGACGACGTTGTGGCAGTACCAGTGAATGCCGCGTATGATTTCCTCATCCGGAAGAGTACCCCCTTTCACACCCACGACCTGTCCGGCGTTTGTCAGAATTTCACCGTCAAAAACGTTGAAATCGCCGCGTTCTATGGCTGCCTTCGCCGCTTCCACCGCCTTTTCCGCCCCCTCCGGAGCCAGTTTTTCGCTCAGAGGAGTGAGAGTGACGATGCCGCTCTTCATGTCGCCATACCAGGGAGTCGTGACAAAGGTTCCGTCGATGACGCTCCGGATCAGCTCCGTGTAATAGATGCCCCAGTTCCAGACGACCGAGGTGATCACGGCCTCCGGAGCGTCGCTTTTCATGTCCACGTTGTAGCCGATTCCCCAGACGCCGGCGTCCTGAGCCGCTTTTTGCGCGCTGGAGGTGTTGCAGTGCTGAGCGATCACATCACACCCCTTCTCAATCAGGGTGCGCGCCGCCTGATACTCCCCGTCGGGGTCGAACCACCGCTTCGTCACCTGCACGTGGATGACGGCCTCCGAATTGACGCTGGCCACCCCAAGGGCGAAGGCGTCGATGCCTCCCGTCACCTCGCTGTTTTCCCGGCCATGGGCCGCCACATACCCGATTTTGTTCGACCGGGTGCGAAGTCCCGCGACGATGCCGCTCAGGTAGCGGGGCTGGTGAACTTTTCCGAAGTAATTAGTTAAATTGGTGGCGTTAGATTTGAAACCGGTGGCATTGGCGAAAACGACTCCCGGAAACTCCTCCGCCAGTTTTTCGCAGACGTCCATGTGATTCCAGCTCGTCGCGATGATGATATTCGCGCCCTCCGCGATGCACTCTCTTATCGCGTACTCCGTCGCAGGCAGATTCGTGTCGGACACGTTGACTCTGCGGAGGATCTGGCTGTCTTCCAGGCCCACCGCCGCCTGCATCTCCTGAATCCCGTAATCATGGGCCCAGGCATAGCCTTTTCCCGCGTCCGTCATGTTGGAAATGTGAATGACTCCCACTCTGACCTTTGTTTTGTCCAGAGGAAAGCCCGGACGCCACTCCTGCCGGTTTCGGAACTGCCCCAGCCAGAAGCCCCATCCGGCCACCAGGAGAACGACGCAAACACAGAAAACTTTTTTCCACCCCACCGACATCTTCATTATTTTTTAATTTTCTCCATCATCCTGCTTTATCATCCTGCTTCATTATTCTTTTCTTCTGTTATTTTATCCTTCTGTCATTTTACCCCTTTATCTTTCCATCGATGTATTGCTTCAGTCGTTCTTCGACAGCATCATACTCCAAATTTTCCATTCGTGCCCGAAGCCAGGAAATTAATTCTTCGTCTCGTTCATAAGCGTACTCCTCCAGCTTCGTCAGAGTTTCCTCCATGAGCGACGTTTTGAAGGAAGCGGCTCCTTCGCGTATTTTTTTCAGTAAAGTCAGGTCGGGCTCTAATTTTTTTGGTTTTTGGGAGGTTGCAGGGGACAGGGGATCGCTTTGCTCCGTCCTCAGCGCGGGAGCGTCCAGAGTTTTCTCTATATTCTTCAGCAGCGTTTCAAAAGATTCCAACAGAACGCCGTTTTTCTCGGCCACTGCCCGAAAATCTCCGGCCTTCGCCGCCGTCTCCAGCTCCTCCGCCAAGGCCGCGGGCTCCGTCGCGCCGATGCTGCGGCTGGCTCCCTTCAGCCCGTGGACGGCTATGGCGTACTCCTTCGGAATATCCTCTCCAACGGTCCGCAGGCTGTCCAGAACCTCGGGAATGTGCTTCAGGAAGGAACGCAAAATTACCATATATTCCGCCTCTCCTCCATAACGCAGCACCCCTTCCTCCAGGTTCACGCCCTCCAGGTGGACGTCCTTCAGCAGAGACAGGGGCGGAAGAAGGTTTTTCAGATTTTCCAGATTTTTTTCCGGACGCGGCCCCACCCCGGCGGGTTCGAAGCGGTCTTTCATCGCCACCTCCGGGAAATGGTCCGGCCTCCGGCGATCTTCGCCCCGACGCTCCCCCATGCGGCGCTCCTGCATATGACGAGGCCTCACCCACCGGTTCAGCTCCCTGTCCAGTTGCAGGACGTCGATGGGCTTGGAGATGTACGAGTCGAAACCCTTCGAAAGAAACATCTCACGGTTGCCCGAAAGCGCGTTGGCCGTCAGCGCTATCACCGGCACCGTTCGGGCGTACTC
>JAISUO010000040.1 GCA_031272035.1 Synergistaceae bacterium | reverse complement strand
GCCCTCTTCCGTGAAAAATGCTTAGATGTCGATAAGGTGCGTGACGTTCCCGTTGGCGGCGACGATTTTTTGCAGGTCCTCCCAGGACAGCCAGACTGTGGCCGTATTGTCGTTGGGGTGAACGCCCAGACGTTTTTTCCCGATCAGGCTTTTGTCAAAGACCACCTCCACGGCGTGTTCTTTGTCGTTCAAAATCCCCAGAGGAGACACGGCTCCTTTCGTCAGTTTCAGGCAGCGGTTCAGGCGATCCTCGGAGGCGAAGGAAAGTGCGGAAGATCCGATTTGCGCGCGTATCGCCCTGAGATCGGCCTGCCTGTCCGGCGAAAGAACCACCAGAAAATGGCGCTTCCCCCTGGCGTCCCGCAGGAAAAGGTTCTTGACCACCGTCCCCCGCACGTCGATGCCCAACGCCTTCACCTCGTCGATGGTGTAGACCGCCGGATGTTCTTCCAACTCGCAGGGGATGCCCATTTCCTCCAGTTCCCGCAGCGCTTTTTCCCGCTCTTCCATTTTACAGCACGACCCTGACGACGTTAGTCCCGTTTTCGTAACTGTAAGCGATTTCCCGCGCCGTTCCCCGCAGGACCGCGGCGGCCAGTCCGTCTCCGACGTCCCGCGTCACATCCCTGGCCGAACCTCGGTAGGCGACGCTCAGTTCGTATTTGTCGCGCTTCTCGGCGAAACTGAGGGTCAGTGCGCTTTGGGCGAACTCCGGCGTCACCAGGTTGAGAACCAGCTCCTCGGCGGCCAGACGCAGTTTTTCCGTGACGGGTCTTTCCACCGCGTGCCTGACGCAGAAGTTCTCCAGGCCGTTCAGCATGTCGATGAAGTCGAAGTCCCGCGATTTGATTTCGTAGTTGAAGGTTTTCACCTTGAAAATAAAGGCTTTCGTCTTTTCTTTTTTCGGCGCGGAGAAAATCACCTCCGGCATCCCTTCCTCGTAAATCACTCCCTCGTCCATGTAAAACACGCGGCTGGACGCGTCGTGAGCGAAGGCCATTTCGTGGGTCACGATGAGCATCGTCATCCCCTCTCCCGCCAGGCGGCGAATGACCGCCAGGACTTCGCCCACCATGGTCGGATCCAGGGCCGACGTGGGCTCGTCGAACAGAATGACCTCCGGGTCCATGGCCAGGCACCGCGCGATGGCGACGCGCTGCTTCTGTCCTCCGGAAAGCTGGCCTGGTCTGTATTGCGCCCGCTCCGTCAGACCCACCGTCTTCAAAAGGCTCATAGCGCGATCTTCCGCTTCTTTACGCGGCTTCCTGAGCAGCCTTACGGGCCCAACCGTGAGGTTATCCAGGACGCTCATGTGGCTGAACAGTCCGAAATTCTGGAACACCATGCCCATTTTCCTCCGCGCGGCGTCGATGTTCGCCCCGCGGTCGGTGAGGCGCGCGCCGTCGAAGACGATCTCTCCGCTGCTGGGCTTCTCCAGCAGGTTCAGGCAGCGCAGGAAGGTACTCTTGCCCGTGCCCGAGGGCCCGATGATGGAAACCACTTCGCCTTTTTCGATCTCCGCATCGATGCCGTTCAGCACCGCGACGTTCCCGAACCGCTTCGTCAATCCGCTGACTTTGATCAGGCTCATGGCGACACCTCCCTGTTGACTTTCCTGATCGCCCATTTGAAGAAGCGGACGCAAATTCCGGTGATGACCAGATAAATCACCGCCACCATCAGCAGCGGGAAGTAGGCGTCGAAGGTTCTGGCGCGAATGATGTCTCCCACCCGGGACAGGTCGGAGATGGCGATGTAGCCCACGATGGCCGTGGACTTCACCAGACTCACGAAGCCGCTGGTGTATCCCGGCAGAGCCACCCGAACGGCCTGGGGCAGAGTCACGATGAAAAACGTCTGGAGTCGGCTGAAGCCCATGCTTCGCGCCGCTTCGATCTGGGTGACGTCCACCGTGTCGATGGCGTTTTTGAGGTTGCCTCCGATGCCGACGGCTTCCGCCAGGGCAAAGGCCGCAACGGCGATGAGGATCGAGGAAACCTTTACGTCGGAAAAAAGAATGTAATAGGCCACCATCAACAAAACCACCATGGGCGTGCCCTGTATCAGAGCGCCGTAGGCTCTGACCGCGCCCCGCACGATTTTGTTTCCGCAGAGCAGCGCGCAGCAGAGCAGGAACCCCAGCAGAGTGCCGAAGAACATGGCCAGCAGGGATATCTCCAGCGTCACTCCCAGACCGGACAGCACCATCTTCCAGCGTCCGTCCTGAACGAGATTTTTCTGAACCGCGGCCTTCAGCCTTTCCCACAAGGAAAAATCCTTTCTTTCAGCCCCGCCTGGAGGCGCGGCGCTGTCCTCGGAAACACCCGCGTTTCCGCCGACCGACCCTTCCGTTCTGCGAACCGCCAGCACGGTACGGTACCGCTGGACCGGGTCCCCGAACAGAGCGTTTTTTCTTCTTTCCTCGGTGACCAGGACCATGCACGCGCTCACATCGGCCCTGCCGGACTGAACGTAAGGCAGAATACCGGCGTAGTCCATGTCGTCCACACGCAGGTTCATGCCGAGGTATTGGGCGAAACGGCGCATGTGTTCGATGTCGAAGCCGATCAGCTCGTTGCCGGGCCCGATAAACGCCATGGGCGCGTAACCGGAGGCTTCCGCCGCCACGAGAGTTCCGTTTTTGCCGTCAAGAGGAATCTCCGGCAGGGCGTCCGGAATTTTTTTGCTCAGCCAGCGCCGGTTCATGTCGTCCAGCACGCCGTCGGCCTCCAGGCCCTTCAAAAATTCGTTGTACCGGTCCCTGAGCGCCGGCTCGTGAAACACCAACGCCGCTTCGATGACGTAAACGTCCTCGGGAATGTAAAGGAACTCCAGTTCCGGATACGCTTCCTCCGCCGCCAGGGCCTCCACAACGACCTCAGACTGAATGGCGGCATCCGCCCTGCCGGTTTTGACCGCCTCCAACAAGTCGCCCATGTGTGGAAACAGGACGACGTCCCCGGCGTTCAGCAGTTCCCGGGCGACGCGGGCCAGATCGTCGCCGGTCACCGCCGCTATCCGTTTGCCGGAGAATTTCGTGGGATCCCAGGCCGCGGCCTCGCCGGCCGGCGCGCCGAAAAGAAAAAGAGCCCACACGACCGCCACGAAGAAAAACACCGGTGTTGTCCATTTTTGCGTCATAGTGTATCCGTCTTCTTTCCCCTGCTGAGAGCAATGTTCATATTATAACGCGCCGGAGGTTTGGGTAAGGGCAAGAGTCAGGGTAAGGACGTTTTTGCCGTCAATTCTGGAGCAGGTCATGGCGTCCATGGTGGACTTTACCATGAAAAGCCCCAGGCCACCCGGCGCTCGCCGGTCCGCCTTCAGCGTCAGGTCCGGCGGGGGGACGGTCATGGGGTCGAAAGGAACGCCCCAATCCGTGAAGGTCATGGTGACCCTGTCCGACTGCACAGCCAGTTCCAGGGTCACGGGTTTGTGTTCCGCGTCCCCGTAGGCGTAGCTGGCCACATTGACGAAAATCTCCTCCGCCGCCATTTCTGTCTTCAAAATGTCGCCTTCCGAAACGCCGCCTTCCTTCAGCGTTTCGGAGATAAAAGCGTAAACTTCACCCACAGAGCGGACGTTCGCCTCGAAAGCGCGGGAAGCGCGGAGCTGAGGTTGACCATCCTCGGCCGAGGCCGCCTCCGGAGGGGTCATCCGCAGGGCCAGCATGGTGATGTCGTCCGCCTGCTCCGCGCCCTCCGCGAAACGGTCGATTGCGCCCTTCACGCTCTCCAGCAGGGATTGGGAATCGGCGTTTTTCCCCCGGGTGTTCAGGGTTTCCAGCAGCCGCGCCTCGGAGAAAAGTTCGTTTTCCCGATCCGTCGCCTCCGTCACGCCGTCCGTGTACAAAAACAGCAGGTCTCCGGCGTTCAGCTCCGTTTTTTCCTCCCTGTACTTCGTTCCTTTCCTCCCGGCCAGGACGAAGGCCGGACGGACGGGGAGGCGGGAAAACTCCCCCTTCTGGCGCACAAACGGCGGAGTGTGCCCCGCGTTCACGGAAACAAAAGAGCCCCCGGCTATGTCCAGATAGCCCATGAACGCCGTCACGAACATCCCTTCCTCGTTGTTTTCGCACAGAAGGTCGTTGACGGTCTCGAAGACCTCCTTCGGGCTTCCGCCCTGCTGGGCATTGTTTTTGATCAGGGTCCGGGCGATGACCATGAACAGCGCCGCGGGAATCCCCTTGCCCGAAACGTCCGCCATGACCACCGCCAGAGTGTGGGAATCCACAAAGAAAAAGTCGTAGAAATCGCCGCCCACCTCTTTCGCGGGACTCATGGAGGCGTACAGGTCGAACTCGGGGCGGTCCGGGAAGGGGGGGAAAATGCGGGGCAGCATGGAGATCTGAATCCGGGCGGCCACGCCCAGCTCCGCGGCGATCCGCTCCTTTTCAGCAGTGACGGTTTTGAGGTTCCCGATGTAGTCCTTCAGGTCCCGGGCCATGCGCTCGACGGTGCCGCTCAGACGCCCGAACTCGTCCCGGGAGTCGATGCCGATGTGGACGTCCAGGTTCCCCGCGCCGATTTCCTCGGCTTTACGGGTCAGACGCTCGATGGGCCGGTTGATGAGGCGGTTCAGGAGAAACCAGATGACGCCCGCCAGAAAGACGCCGGTGAAAGCGAGAACGAACATGGTCAAAGAAAAGGTCCGGTGGATGTCGGCGAAAAGCTCGGCTTCGGGAACGAAGCTGACGATCAGCATTCCGTTGGCCAACCTGCCCTGAAACACCAGATGGCGTCTGCCTCCGATTATCAGCGTTTTGTCCTGAAGGGCGTCGTGAAGCCAGGGCAGCACCTCCAGAGGCCGGCCTCTGACGTTGTTCTCTTTGCCGGTGTAGGCCAGAATGACATCGTTGACGCCGTCGGCGAAGAGAGTGAAGCTGCCGGGGGTGGGACGGACGGTGGCGATCCGGTGGGCGATGCTGTCCAATTCCCAGTCTGCCGTGGCCATGCCCACAAACTCGTCCCCTTTGAAAATGCCGTGCCCCACCGTGGTCATCAGCGCCAGCGTGCCGGTTTCGTCATGATACGGGGCGGTCCAGACCGTGGGAAGCCCCTTGTTCAGCAGGCCGTCCCGTATGATTGTGTACCACTTCTGGGTGGGATAGTCGTAGGCTTCGCTTTCGAAGCTGCCGTCGAACCAGACCTGGCCGAATTTGTCCCGAAAAGCGTAGTAGCAAAGCCTTTCCCGGTCGTGGGAAACGGCGCGGGGCTCGAACCAGACGCCGCCACCGACGGCGGCGTTGCCCGCGGAGAAGTTCCAGACGACGATGCGGCGGCCCAGGTCCCGCCTGTCTCCGCCGCCCTCGTACAGAAGCTGGCCCATCAGGGCCAGGGATTTGACGTTTTCCTCCAGCGCGGCGATCTGCCCTTCCAGACTCCGGGTTTCGGCGTCCACCGCCGCCTGACATCCCTCCGTCTGAAGTTTTTTATAGTCGTGATAAGCGCCCAGGCTGAGAGCCGCCACCATCGCTCCCAGGGCCGTCATGACGAAAAACGTCGCCAGGGCGATCCGGGCCTTGATGGACAAACCCCAGGCGCTGACGTTCATTGCAGATTCAGAATATCGGAGAACCCCGTCATATCGAAGATTTCTTTTACAGCCCGGGGCACGTTCCGCAGGGTCATCACGCCTTTTTTCGCCTCCGCTGCCTTCGCTCCCAAAAGCAGAACGCGGAGTCCCGCCGAGGATACGTAGGCCGCGTCGGCAAAGTCCAGTTCCACCGTTCCGCCGTCTTCAAAAAGTGGAAGGAGTTTCTCTTGGAGCTCCGGCGCTCCGACGGCGTCCAGCCGTCCGCTGAGCACCAGCGTGGTTCTGCCCGCATTTTTTGTTTCGGTAATCGTCATAAGTCATGTCCTCCTTCCTGCTGCGTTCTTTTTCTTAATTATACGACTCAAATTTCGCACATGCAGCAAGTGTGACAGAAATGGTCATTGATTGCGTCAGCATCAAAATCTCGTGTAATTCAATTTAAAAGCGCGAGATTTTAATATAATGGGGGCTGAAAAGCAAACAGGACAAAAAAGAAGAAAGGATTTGGCAGGATGAAAAAAATATACGACAGCGTGTACGAGGTCATAGGAAATACCCCTATGGTCCGGTTGTCCAAAATAACTGAGGCGTATGGGGTAACGGGCGGCATTTTCGCCAAGATGGAGTACCTGAATCCTGGTTTCAGCAAAAAAGACCGTGTGGCGCTGAAAATGATTTCTGAGGCTGAGGAAGCCGGCCTGCTGAAACCGGGTCAGGCCGTTGTGGAGTTGACCAGCGGCAACACCGGCACGGGTTTGGCGATTGTCTGCGCCTGCAAGGGCTACAAATTCATCGCCTGTATGTCCAAGGGAAACTCTGCGGAAAGAGCCAGAATGATGAAAGCCCTGGGCGCGGAAGTTGTTCTGGTGGATCAGAAGCCCGGTTCGGTCCGGGGGCAGGTTTCCGGGGAGGATCTGGCTCTGGTGGAGGAAAAAGCCAGGGAGATCACACGGGAGAGAAACGCTTTCCGCGCGGATCAGTTCAACCTTATCGGCTGCGTTCACGCTCACGAGTATCACACGGGCGAAGAGATGTGGGAGCAGACGGAGGGCAGAGTGGACGCCTTCGTGGACTTCGTGGGGAGCGGAAGCACCTTCGAGGGCTGCGCCAGGGCACTGAAAAAGCACAAACCAGGTGTGCGGTGTTACGTGGCGGAGCCGGCCACGGCCGCTGTTTATGCGGGCAAAGAAATCACCAGTCAGGGACACAAAATACAGGGCGGCGGGTATACGATGGACCTGCCGCTGGTGGACAGGGCGCTGATCGATGGCTGCGTCCAGGTCTCAGACGACGAGGCCGCCGACGTGGCGCGGAAATTGGCCCAACTGGAAGGCGCATTCGTGGGGTTCTCCTCCGGAGCGAACGTCTGCGCGGCTCTGAAGCTCCTTCGCGAAAAAGAAAAAGGCGGCAATATCGTTTTGACCCTGAACGACAGCGGCTTGAAATACCTGAGCACGGATCTCTGGGAAGAACTGTGAGAGAACGGCTTTTTTCAGGCGGATTTGACGCGGTCAATTGCATATCATGCACTGTAACTTGAACTCCATATGATGGGTTGTCAACAGAAGTTCGGACAGAAAGTTGAGCGGCCAGCCGACGCTGCTTTCGACCGCACAGTCCATAGTTTTACACGATTTTCATTGACCTAAGCTCCCGAGAAATTATAGCGTGTGATATTTTTCCTAATCCTTTTTGATTACTGTATTCCTTCTTGTAAAATAAGCATATGCTGATTCAAACGTCGTGGTGAACAGCCCGTGAAAATTGCGACGACAAGCCCGCGAGACGCGACAGGGAGACGCAAAATGAACACAGTAAAGGCGGAATTGAGCCATAATCCGTATCTGCTTGATCCCTGGAGCAGGACAAAAATTATGTGCAAAGCCAAAGCGCGATGGAGGGTTGGGCTTTTATAAATCACGTGTCATTGTTGCTTTGTTACAGACTCTACAACCTGCTTCGCGAGAAAAAGCTTCTTTCCAGGTTCTCTGTTGCAGACCTAACAACGCATTTGAAATATATTCACAAAATAAAGATCTCTGACGCCTGGAAAACATCAGAGATCTCCAAAAAAACTACCGCGCTGCTCAGCGAATTAGGTATACCTATTACTTAATTCGAAAAGTTAGAGATGCAGCTGTTGACGCGTATTCGGCGGCAAGCACGGCTATGGCTGATGGCGTGGACGTCCTGAAAGATAAGGCACTGGAGATGGGACAAAGCGTCATTGACCTGGCAGCGAGCTCCGGCCCTGAAGCGCTCAATGACATAAAAAACGCGATGAACGACTTCGCGAACAGTCTCGGCGTGCCAATACATTTTTGAGGAGCCCTGTGCCGTAAAAACCGCCTTTTATAGCGAATTGCGTAATTGTGTACTAAAAAAAGACGCGTAACACTGGGAACAAACGAACAGAAATTTATACAGAAAAGAGCCAACGGCTCTGGTGGCGATTCCCGTCGTTTCCGGATTTTTTATAAACGGTGTGGAATTGCTTTGATTTGCACCATTGGCGGAGGACAGAGGATTCGAACCCCTGGGAGCAGAAGCCCCAACTGATTTCAAGTCAGCCGCCATCGACCGCTCGGCCAGTCCTCCGCTTCGACAAGCATTATACCATACCCTCACACGCACCAACCGGCGTCAGCAGTTACTTCACAAAAAGCCGACTTTCACTCCCTGTTCCCACGACGCCGCTTCACTTCACGATACGCAATGTCCCGTCGAAAGTGCTGTCCCTCGAAATGCAGAGTTTCAACTCTGGCGTAAACGCGGCGAAGCGCCTCCTCAAAGGTCGCCCCCGCGGCGGTGACCCCCAGCACACGACCTCCTGCCGTAATCAGCCCGCCCTCTTTGTTTCTGGACGTCCCCGCGTGAAAAACCCAGGAATTTCGTTCGAACTCCTCCGCCTCAACTCCGCCGGGCAAAGTTTCCGTGATGGGCAGTCCCGTGGGGTACTTCCCAGGATAACCCCGCGACGCCATCACCACGCAAACCGCACTTCCCTCACTCCATTCGAGTTTGACATCGCTCAGCTTACCCCGGGCGCAGGCGTACAGAACTTCAAACAGGTCCGACTTCAGCAGGGGCATAAGAACCTGCGTCTCCGGATCGCCGAAACGGGCGTTGAATTCAATGACCTTCGGCCCTTTGGGCGTCAGCATCAGCCCAATGTAAAGGCAGCCGCGATAATCGATTTTTTCCGCCTGAAGAGCGTCCCGAAGCGGTCGGAGGATCTCGCTTTCAACCTGCCGGGCAATCTCCGGAGAAAAGACCGACGCGGGGGCATAAGTTCCCATCCCACCTGTATTCGGGCCTGAATCTCCGTCCCCGACGCGTTTGTGGTCCTGCACAGGCAGCATGGGCAAAATCGTATTTCCGTCCGTGAAGGTCAGCAGGGAAACCTCCTCGCCGGTGAGGCATTCTTCGATCAGGACTTCTTTCCCCGCGTCTCCGAAACGGCGATTTCCCATCATTTCATCAAGAGCCGCAAGGGCCTCTTTTCGATTTTGGGCGACAACGACTCCCTTGCCCTGGGCCAGACCGTCGGCCTTGACAACGACAAAATCGTCGGGCAGCGATTCGAGGTAACGCCCGGCCTCGTCGAGAGAGGTGAAGGCACGGAAAACGGGAGACGGAATTCCGTGGCGGGCCATAAATTCTCTGGCGTGGCGCTTGGAGCTTTCCAGAAGGGTCCCCTGAGCTCCGGGGCCAAAACAGAAAATTCCCTTTTCTCTCAGGCGGTCGGCCAGTCCAGCGGCAAGAGGCGCTTCCGGCCCCACCAGAACCAGATCGATCCCCTCCCGTCCGGCAAACGCGACGAGGTCATCCACCTGCATCACATCGATAGGAACACACTCCGCCAGAGCTTCCATGCCGGGATTTCCCGGAGCCGCGTAAAGTTTTCGCTCTTCCTGGGGACTCCGGGCCAGTTTCCAGGCCAGGGCGTGCTCCCGTCCTCCACTTCCCACAATCAGAATTTTCTTCATTCTGGAACCTTCTCCAGAGCCGTTGGCTCTTTTCTATATAAATTTTTGTCCGTCATTTATCAGCCTATCAGTCCGGCAGTCCAAAGTCGCGGCTTCCGTTCGCAAAATCCAGGATCACCGACGGAAGCAGCCGATGTTCTTCCACCAGAATGCGGTCGCTCAGGGTTTCTTCCGTGTCTCCGGGCAGAACCGGCACCGCGGCCTGGGCAATAATCGGGCCGCCATCCAGCGTTTCATCTACGAAATGGACCGTACATCCCGCTATTTTGACCCCATGTTCCAGAGCCTGCCGCTGAGCGTGCAGACCCGTGAAGGAGGGAAGCAGGGAAGGATGGATGTTGACGATGCGGCGGGGAAAGCGCCGGATGAACCAGGGGCTCAGAACACGCATGAAACCGGCCAGAACGACGAGGTTTACGCGATGTTTTTCCAGAACGTCGACGATGGCGGCCTCAAAAGCCTCACGATCCGGAAAAGCCCCACGCTCCACGACGAGGCCGGGAATATCGCGCCCCTCCAGACGTTTCAGAGCAAAGGCGTCAGGCCTGTCCGAGACCACCACCGCAATTTCCGGATTTCCCGCAAATCCTTCGTTTTCGGCGAGCCGGTCCAGCAGGGCCTGGAGGTTGCTGCCCCGTCCTGAAACCAGCACTCCCAGTCGCAGGGAAGTTCCTTCATTCCTCATCGCATCATGCCTCATGACATCATTCCTCCCGAAAGATCCCCTCGATCGTCACACTCCGGGGGCCTTCCACGACGGCGCCAATGGTTTGAGGCGCCTCTCCGCCCGCCTTCAGCTTCGCAAAAAGCGTCGGGGCACAGTCCGGAGAAACGATGAGAATCAGCCCAATCCCCATGTTGAACGTACGAAACATCTCTGGCTCCGCTACATTACCCCACTGTTGCAACAGTGAGAAAATCGGCAGAATTTCCCATGAATCACGATAAATCCGGACGGCGACCCCCTCCGGTAAAACTCTCGGGATATTGTCGTAAAATCCGCCGCCGGTAACGTGCACCATGCCCTTTATGCCGTGATTGTCCCCGGCAAGAAAGGGCAGAAGGATTTTCGGATAGAGTCGGGTGGGCTTCAGCAGTTCCGTCCCCAGCGGGATATTTCCAAGCTCGGGGATAACCGTCTCCACCGTCATTTTTTTATGGTCGAAACAGATTTTTCGCACGAGGGAAAATCCGTTGGAATGCAGGCCGCTGGAGGGCAGTCCGATCACCAGATCCCCCGGGACAATATCAGGACGAGGCAGAAGTTTTTCCCGATCCGCTATGCCCACGCAGAACCCCGCGATGTCATACTCCCCTGTTTTGTAAAACCCCGCCATCTCCGCCGTTTCTCCGCCGATCAGGGCGCAGCCGGATTCCCTGCAGGCCGCCGCCACGCCTCGCACGATCTCTCCCACCTGAGTGGGCTCCAGTTTTCCCACGGCCAGATAGTCAAGAAAAAACAGGGGTTCCGCCCCCTGGACCAGCACATCGTTGACGCACATGGCCACGGCGTCCTGTCCGATACTGTCGTGCCGTCCCGTCATAAAGGCGATCTGGAGCTTCGTCCCCACGCCGTCCGTTCCGGAAACCAGAACCGGATTTTTGTACCGGGAGGCATTCAGCGCAAAAAGCCCTCCAAATCCACCCAGGCTCCCGATAACCTCCGGACGGCGGGTCGAGTCCGCCGCTTCCCGAATTTCTTCCACCGAGCGGTTACCCGCCTCGATGTCCACTCCCGCGTCCTTATAAGAAAGCGATTGATGATCGGGCGCCGTCATACTCCAACCTCCGACCCGGCCTTCAGAACAATTCCGGAGCGCATTTCGGGCTTGAGGTCTTCCGACTCCAGACATTCGGTGACATCGGTGGGATAAGCGCCGCAGAAACAGGAAGTACACATGCACTGCCCCGCCGAATCTTCCACGGACGCGAGCAGCCCCTGCCGTGAAAGATAATGCAGTCCATCGGTTCCTATTTTTCGGGAAATTTCCTCTTCTGAGGACACCGCCGCGATCAGTTCCTTGCGTATGGAGGTGTCGATCCCGTAATAGCAGGGGTGCGTGATGGGAGGGGAAGAAACGCACATATGCACTTCAGCGGCCCCCGCGCTGCGCAAAAGAGCGATAAGACGCGCGCTCGTGGTTCCCCGCACGATGGAATCGTCGATTAAAATAATTTTTTTGCCCTGAAGGTTGGCCCGAACGGGATTCAGCTTCATTTCGACCGTGGCTTTCCGCTTCGTCTGGTCGGGCAGAATGAACGTTCGGCCCACATAGCGGTTTTTGATCAATCCCTCCACGTAGGGGATGCCGCTCTCCGCGCTGAATCCAATGGCCGCCGCTATTCCCGTGTCGGGAACCGGAACCACGGCGTCCGCGGAAACCGGATACTCCTTCGCCAGTTGACGTCCCATGCGATAACGGCTCTGCCAGACGCTTCTTCCGTCGATAACGCTGTCCGGTCGGGCAAAATAGATATACTCAAAAATGCAGTTCGACAGTTTCGCCTTTTTCCGCAAAAATGAAGACCGCATCCCGCTTTCGTCGATAACGATCATTTCTCCGGGAAGGACATCCCGCACGAAATCCGCGTTTACGGCGTCCAGAGCGCAGGACTCCGAGGCCAGAACGTACCCGTCCTTCAAACGACCGAGACAAAGCGGGTGAAAAGCGTGGGGATCCCTTACGCCGATCAGCCTGTCCCCTGTCATGATGACGAGGCAATAGGCTCCGTCGATCTGCTCCAGAGCAGTAAGGATCTTTTCTTCAAGGGTTGGAGCCGGAGTGACGGAGATCAGGTTCAGGATCGTTTCCGTGTCCGAAGTGGACTGAAAAGGACAGCCCTCCTTTTCGAGGTCGTGGCGGATTCGCTGGGCGTTGGTCAGACTGCCGTTGTGGGCCAGGCTGATAAATCCCCCCGAAAAAGAGGACAGAAAAGGCTGCACGTTAGACAAAATACTGCCGCCCACGGTGGAATAACGCACATGTCCGATGGCGGAGTGCCCTCTGATTGCCGGAAGACGGGGTTTAAAAGCCTCCGTCATCAGCCCCATGCCTTTGGCAATATCGATATGCATCCCGTCGGTCACAGCGATGCCCGCGCTTTCCTGCCCCCGATGCTGAAGGGCGAAAAGGCCCATGTAGCAGATATCCGTCACGGAGGCAGTTTTCGACCACACCCCAAAAATACCGCATTCCTCGTGCCAGGAACTGTTTTCGCCGTATGCGTCCATTACTTCATGGCCTCCGCGAGAGTGTCGTTCCAGAGGGGAGCGAGCTCGGAGATGGAACTTTCAATAACGGTCTCCCCGTTGTAGCGCAGGACAAATTTTTTATCCGCGGTTACGGTTCCAAGAAATGTGTAGTGAAGGCAATATTTTTCCATAAGCTCTTCAGTTTTTTCCTTTCGCGCGGGAGAAATGGAAATCACCGCCCGGGACTGGGTCTCGCCAAAGAGGGCTGCCGCGGGGGAGATGTCGTCCGTCCACTCCAGAGAAACCCCCAGCTCGCCCTGAATGGCGGACTCCGCCAGAGCCACGGCCAGTCCCCCTTCGGAGCAGTCATGAGCGGAGGCCAAAAGGTGTCTTTGCGCCGCTTCCACCAAAAAAGCGTGGAGGCGTTTTTCCCGGCCATAGTCGAGAGAGGGCACAAGGCCTTCGTCTCTGCCCGTCAGCACGAAATGGGCCTCCGAAGCCCCCAGTTCCTCCAGGGATTTTCCCACGAGAATCACCAGGTCCTCCGCTTTCCTGAAGGCGCTGCTCACCCGGTCTTCCACCTTCTCCAGAACCCCCACCATCCCAATGGCCGGCGTGGGGAATATGGCCCTGCCGTCAAATTCATTGTAAAAACTCACGTTCCCTCCCGTGACGGGGGTTGAAAACTCCTGACAGGCCTCAGCCATTCCATCTGTAGCGTTGACGAACTGCCAGTAAATTTCGGGATTTTCCGGATTTCCAAAGTTCAGGCAGTTTGTAATCGCAAGGGGTTTCGCTCCGGAGGCCGCCACGTTGCGCGCGCTTTCCGCCACGGCGATGGCCCCTCCAAGCTGAGGATTGAGGAACACGTAGCGGCTGTTGCAGTCGATGGAAAGGGCGATACCCTTTTCGCTTTCCGGCAGTCGCAGAACGGCGGCGTCACTTCCCGGCCGAACGACGGTATTGAGGCCCACAAGATGGTCGTACTGCTCATAAATCCATCGTTTCGACGTAATATTCGAAGACGCCAGAAGTTTTTTCAAAAGCCCTGTCCAGTTTTCCCAGTTTCTCAGGAGAGAATGGTCGATGCGTCTGGGGTCCACGAACCGCAGCGGCTCCCGCCAGTGCCGGATGTTCACGGGGGCCTGATCCGTCAGGAATCCGGCGGGAACGGAAGCCAGAACCTTTTCACCCTTCCGAATGGTGAAGCGTCCGTCTCCCGTCACTTCGCCGATGGCCGTGGCCGTCAGCTCCCACTTTTTGAAAACTGCCTCGATTTCCTCGACTTTCGAGGGGTCCACCACGAACAACATTCGTTCCTGAGATTCCGAGAGCATGATCTCCCATGGCTCCAGCCCCGTTTCCCGCAGGGGAACCTTTTCCACGTCGATATAGAGGCCGTTTCCCGCCCGTCCGGCCATCTCCGCCGCCGACGAGGTCAGCCCCGCCGCGCCCAGGTCCTGCAATCCCACCACCAGGTTCAGCTGCAGAACCTCCAAAGTGGCCTCCAGCAGGAGTTTTTCCATAAAAGGATCTCCCACCTGAACGTTGGGGCGCTTGTCCGGGTCCGCGTCGCTGAGCTCCTCAGAGGCGAAGCTGGCGCCCCGAATGCCGTCGCGTCCCGTGCGGGCTCCCACCACCATGACGATGTTGCCGACCCCGCTGGCCTGTCCTTTGAAGATTTTATCCTCCTCCACCAGCCCGACGCACATGACGTTGACCAGAGGGTTTCCCTGCCAGGAGGGGTGGAAAACGGCCTCTCCACCCACGGTGGGAATGCCGATACAGTTGCCGTATCCTCCCACGCCGGCGACGATGCCCCTTAAAAGCTCTTTGGTGCGGGAAGCGCCAAGGCTGCCGAAGCGCAGGCTGTCAAGAACGGCCACAGGACGGGCTCCCATGGCAAAGATGTCCCGGATGATTCCGCCTGAGCCGGTGGCGGCCCCCTGATAAGGCTCTATGGCGGAGGGGTGGTTGTGGCTTTCCATCTTGAAGACCACGCAGAGTTTCCCGTCCACCCTCACCACTCCGGCGTTTTCTCCCGGTCCCTGAACCACCTGGGGGCCGGCGGTGGGAAACTTGCGGAGCTGAGCCTTCGAATTTTTATAGCTGCAGTGTTCTGACCACATAACGCCGAAAAGCGCCAGTTCCAGAGAATTGGGCTCCCGCTTCATCAGTGAGAGGATACGCTCATATTCCTCCCGGGTCAGGCCATTCTCCTTCAACTGTTTTTCGATTGAGATTTTTTCTGACATTGAAAAATCCTCCAAATCTGTACCGGGACTCATCAGACCGACAGGACGGACAGAAGCGACCTGAAAACTCCAGCTCCATCCTCGCCGCCCATAATCGGCTCCGAGACTTTCTCGGGATGGGGCATCAGCCCCAAAATGTTCCCCTCTCTGTTGATGATACCCGCGATATTCCCCATTGCGCCATTGGGAGCATCAGAGGGGTTCACGCTGCCGTCGGAGGCGCAGTAGCGAAAGATGACCTGCTCGCCGTCCACCAGCTCGTGGTATCCCGCCTCGTCGATGGTGTAGTTCCCCTCTCCGTGAATGACCGGCATGCGCAGCACCTGTCCCTGTTCATATTTGTTGGTGAAGTCGGTGTTGGATCTTTCTACTTTCATATAAATATCTTTACAAATAAACAGAAGTCCCTGATTGCGCAAGAGCGCCCCCGGAAGAAGTCCCGCCTCCGCCAGAATCTGAAAGCCATTGCAGATGCCCAGGAGACGGACACCGCGTTTGCCCAAACGGATGACCTCGTTCATTACAGGGGAAAAACGCGCAATAGCCCCTGTCCGCAGGTAATCTCCAAAGGAAAAACCGCCGGGCAGGATAATCAGGTCAAAATCCTCAAGAGAGCTTTCTCTGTGCCACACGAACCGAGCCTCCACCCCCGTGACGGCCTTCAGAGCCCGGTAGCAGTCCCGATCGCAGTTGGATCCCGGAAAGACGACGATTCCCGCTTTCATTCCGTTCTTCATGACAGACTTTCCACGCTGACAGTGTATTCTTCCATGACGGGATTCGCCAGAATACGATCAGCCAAACTGTGCATCCTTTCCTTCACGCTTTCGGCATCATTACCGTCGCAGGTCATTTCGATGACCTTTCCCACTCGGACGGAAGACACTTCGGAAAAGGAAAGCGCGTCGTCCCTGCAGGCGTTCAGCGCCCGCTCCAGCGCCGCGCCCTGCGGGTCCAGGACGCTTCTTTTGAGCATGACCGTGACCTTCACTCTGAACATTTACTTACCCCCTCCAAGACGACGCCAGATCTCCTCGTAGGCGCCTTCTACATTTCCCAGATCTCGACGAAAACGGTCCTTGTCCAGTTTTTCGTTGGTTCTGCTGTCCCAGAAGCGGCAGGTATCCGGAGAAATTTCATCCCCCAGCAGCACCTGTCCTTCATAAAGCCCGAACTCCAGCTTGAAATCCACGAGAAGCAGATTTTTCTTCGCGAGAAACTCCGTCAGAATGGCGTTGATTTTGAGGCCCGTCTTTTCTAAAATATCGACTCGGGCAGAATCGGCGATTCCAAGAACCGCCACGTGAGAATGATTGATCAGCGGGTCGCCCAGGGCGTCGTCTTTGTAGTACAGCTCCACGACGCTTTGAGGCAGTTTGCGCCCCTCTTCCCAGCCCAACCGCTTCGAGAGACTCCCTGCGGCAATATTGCGCATGACCACCTCAATGGGAATGATGGCCAGTTTTTTGACCAGCATGTTGCGTTCGTCGATTTTTCGTATGAAATGAGACGGAATTCCCTCAGAGGCCAGCAACTCGAAAAAAAACGTGGAAATCGAGTTATTCAGAACACCCTTGGATTGAATCGTCCCTTTTTTCTTTCCGTCAAAGGCCGTTGCGTCATCTTTAAAATACACCCGAACCTCGTCGGGGTTATCCGTCGCAAAAATTTTCTTCGCCTTTCCCTCATAAAGCAGCGTTTCCGTTCCCATACCCTGTTCCGTCTCCCTTCCTGCATTGGTCCGTAATATTTTGAGCGATGACTCCGCGGTCCACTTTGGGGGCGTCAATCATCGCTCAATTTGGAGTTCTTTTTCTTTTTGCGCCTCTGTTTTATCGCCGGCGGCCAGTTCAGCCTGCAAGACCTCGTTCTTCCGGGCAACCATCCGTGCCTGTGCCTCTCGAAAATCCAGAAGTCTTCGCGCCAGATCCTCATATTTCAGGGCCAGAATCGATATTGCATAAAGAGCCGCGTTTTTACCCCCATCAATGGCCATCGTCCCCACCGGCACGCCGGAAGGCATCTGAAGAATACTGAAAAGCGCGTCCATACCCGCAAGCGCATGGCCCGCCACCGGAACGCCAATGACAGGCAGGGTCGTCCAGGCCGCCACCACTCCCGGCAGATGGGCCGCCGCTCCGGCGACCGCGATGAGAACCTCCGCGCCCTTCTCCCGGGCCGAGACGGCAAACTCCTCCACCACCCGCGGCGTTCGATGGGCGGAGGCCACCAGGACGTCCACCCCAATCCCGAACTCCTTCAGAACCAGATACCCCGGCTCAATGATCGGCCAGTCTGAGTCACTTCCCAAAATAATGCTCACCTTCGGCATAAGCGTCCTTCTTTTCTAACTAAATTTTCTATATAAATTTTCATCTGGATTGCTTCCTGAAATTTTGTCCGATTCCATCTGCTTCAAATTTTATCTGCTTCAATTATCTCTCAATTTTTCCGTCGCTCCTGCCACACCGCCTTCTATTACACAACTTCTTTTATTACACAAGTTCTATCACATTATAAAATAAAGAGCGCGCTAAAAAACAAAAGTAATCTTTTTCATTGCCGCACTGTCTGTTATACGCAGAGCAAATCAGGATGACCGTCGGGAGGAACGAATAAATTCCTCGAAAAGCGCGAAGTGAGGGGGAATGTCCAGGCGTTCCGGGTGCCATTGAACGCCCAGGAGGAAGGGGTAGTCGGGAAGTTCCAGCCCTTCGACCAGTCCATCTTCGGATCGGGCGGAGACGACGAGCCCCTCGCCGGGTGTCCGCGCGGCCTGATGGTGGAGGGAGTTCACGTTCACAGTCGTTTCCCCCAGAATGGAATGCAGGCGTGTCCCCGTTTTGACGGCGATTTTATGAACCGGCGAGTCAGGATTGTCGGAGCGGGAATGCTCGATATACCCCTTGTTTTCCCGAGCTATGTCCTGTATCAGAGAGCCTTTGAAGAAGGTGTTGATGACCTGCTCGCCGCGGCAAATTCCGAAAATTGGCTTCCGAAGTTTAAAAAAGGCGTCCAACAGTTTGAACTCCAGCGCGTCGCGTTCGGGAACAACGGTTTTCGTTCCGGCGACAGGCTCTCCGTAATATTGAGGATTGACGTCCTCGCCTCCGCAGAAAAGAATTCCATCGAGTTTTTCCGCCAAAGCGAAGACGGAGGCGTCGTCGAGGTAATAGGGGATATCTATGGGAATCCCTCCGGCCCGTTCCACCCTGTGAACGTAAGTGGGATAGGAAACGTAGACGTTCGGTGAAAGATACCGCTCAAGGGGTTTATTGTCTTTATCTCTGGTGTTCAGAAAATATGATGTGATACCGATAAGTGGCTGCATAATTTCTCATCCCTTCAGAGTTTTTCACAAAACTGTCGCAGGCGCGGCACGGGTATGGGCAGAATTACAGGATGAAGAATCCATACCTCACGAAAAGAAATATAGTATACTCGAAACTACTTCTGTGTCAAAATAAATGTGCCAAAAATAAAACAACAGCGGGACGAAGAAAAATTCTCTTTGTCCCGCTGTTGTTTCATTCAGTTTTCCGGCAGTGACCTGCTCTCCCGTGTGTACCCCACACAGTACCCTCGGCGCGGTCGGGCT
>JAISUO010000039.1 GCA_031272035.1 Synergistaceae bacterium | reverse complement strand
GGATGAGAGCTTTGCATGGGAAAAAAGTGATAAGTCTGTGTATTCTGACGCTTACGGCGGTTCTGTTCGTCATGACGGGCCGCGCCGGGGCGGCGGACGGGAAAATCGGAGGCGAGCTGATTATTTACACGCCGACGGACGACGCCAACATTGCGCGGGTCATTCCGCCCTTCGAGGCAAAAACCGGCGTTAAGGTGAGCATCATCTCCGGGTCCTCCGGGGAATGTATCGCCCGGATTTCCGCGGAGAAGGAAAACCCCCAGGGGGACGTGATGTGGGGCGGGCTCACCCCTTCCGACTACAACAAATATCCGAACCTGTGGGCCCATTACGTTTCCAGCCACGACGGCGATTATCCCGAACCCTATCGCAACAAAAACGGAGTATTCAGCACTTTCGTGCTCGCGACCAATAACCTTCTGGTCAACACGGAGCTGGCCGAGGAACTGGGCGTGGAGATCAAAGGCTACGCCGACCTGCTCAACCCGGCTCTGAAGGGAAAGATCATTCACGCGGACCCCACCTCCAGCTCCTCCGCGTGGCGGCATCTGGCCACTCAGCTTTTGGTCATGGGCGGCTATGAGAGCAAGGCGTCCTGGGATTATCTGGAGGCCTTCATCCAGAACCTGAACGGCGTCACCACCACCAGTTCCTCCGCCGTGTTCCGTCAGGTGGCCGAGGGCGAGTACGTGGTGGGGCTGACTTACGAAAGCGTCTGCATCGAGCTTCTTCAGTCCGGCGCGAAGAACCTGAAGATCGTCTACATGGAAGAAGGAACCACGGCTTCTCCCATGGCGTCGGGCATCATCAAAAACGCCCCCCATATGGAACAGGCAAAGGCTTTCATGGAATGGCTGACCTCCGAGGAGTGTCAGAAAATTTACGCCTCAGGAACCCTGCGTCCCGCCAATACGCACTTGAAGCTTGCCAATCCCTACGTGGTGGACTACAGCACCATCAAGGTTTTGGAGGAGGACGAAGACTACCTCGCGAAGCACAAGAGCGAAATTCAGCAGAAGTGGACGGAGCTGTGGGCAAAATATAACTGAAACGCGGCAAGATTGAAGTCGTAACCCATAAAGATCGCATACGGGCGGCGTTCACCAAAAGAACGTCCCCGTTTTTTTCTTTAAGGTATAAGGAGTGACAGAATTTTGGCAGAAGATTTAATAGAAGAGAAGAAAAAGAAAGAAAAGAAAAAAATCGAGACCGTAATTTTTGACATGGACGGGCTGATGTTCGACACTGAAGCCCTTTACCTCAGGGGTTGGACTGTGGCGGGAAGGAAACACGGCTTCGATATTTCGGGAGAATACGCCAGAAGCTGCGTGGGGCTCCACAAGGACATCAACAAAATACGGATGACCGAGCACTTCGGAGAGGGTTTCGATTTCGACGCCGTTCGAAATGACCGCGTCGCCTGGGTTTTCGACTACATCGAAAAAAATGGAACGCCCGTGAAAAAAGGCCTGAGAGAGCTGCTGGCCTTTTTAAAGGACAAAGGCGTCAGGACGGCACTGGGGTCCTGCAGCCTGGAAGATCAGGTAAAATTCTCTCTCAAACACGCTCATCTGAACCATGACTTCGACGTCGTCGTCTGCGGTGGCGGGCTGAAGGGAAAACCGGATCCGGCTATCTATCTCCAGGTGCTGTCCGAACTGAAAACCGGTCCCGAAAAATGCCTCGTTCTGGAGGACACTCCCTACGGCGTGCTGGCTGCGTACAGGGCCGGGATCCGCTCCATCATTCTGACGCCCGACATTGTCCCGCCCACGCCGGAGACGGAAAAGCTCATTGCCGCAAAAGTCGACAGTCTGCTGGACGTGATCCCCATCATAACGGAATGGAACGGGTATTGATCTGCACCCGTTTTATACCAATTTGAAATAAAAGGCCTGATGAAGAAACTAAGCGACTCACGCGGCTCATACTTCACCGGTTCGCTGCTTATAAAGTTAGAATAGTTAAAAGCAGTGATATTCAAACATTAGCTTCTTCATTAACGCTCGGTTGAAAGCAAATTGGTATTACTTACAAATTAAAATGGCTGAAAACGGCGTAATCAGGGGGGAGGAGAACTGCTCCTCCCCGAAATTCACGCTATATCTTCTTCGCCACCGCGTCGCCGACGGTTTTGCAGAGGGCCTGACCCCCCAGCTCCACGGGACGGGTTGCCGCGCTGCCCTCTCCCAGACAGGCCGTCACCGCCGCCTCGATGGAGCGGGCCCCCTCCTGCTCTCCGATGTGGTCGAGCATCATCGCGGCGCAGAGAATCGCGGCCAGAGGATTGGCCTTTCCGGTTCCCGCGATGTCGGGGGCGGAACCGTGGACCGGCTCGAACATCGACAGGCTGTCCCCGATGTTGCCTCCGGCTCCCAGCCCCAGCCCTCCCGTCAGGGACGACATGAGGTCGCTGACGATGTCTCCGAAGAGGTTCGGGCACAGGACGACGCCGTACCGGGTGGGCGTTCGCGCCGCCTGGTAGCAGAGCGCGTCCACGTTCTGTATTTTGAGGGCGATGTCCGGGTACTCCTTCGCCACGCGCCGGGTTTCTTCGTCCAGAAATCCGTAGAGCGCGGGAACGGCGTTGGCCTTGCTGGCGAGGACGACCTCCTTTTCTCCGCGTTTTTTCGCCAGGTCGAAGGCGTAACGCGTCACGCGCTCGATCCCCGGACGGGTAAGGGCGCCGATCTGCAGCGCCGCCGGACAGTCGGGGGCGAATTTCGCGCTCAGTTTCCCGGAGAGTTTGTACAGCCCCCGCTCCGCCTCGAAGGGAACGTCGATGCCGCCGTCCTGTGTCGTGGTTCCGATGCCCATGTAGAAATCTTCCGTGTTTTCACGCACAACAACGGAGTCGATACGCGTCCCCTCCACCAGCGGGACGGGACAGGGCACGCCGGCAAAACTCCGGGCCGGGCGCAGGTTGATATATTGATCGAAGTGGAAGCGCAGCTTCAGAAGAATGCCCCGCTCCAGAATCCCCGGCTTCACCGAGGGGTCTCCCACGGCCCCCAGCAGCATGGCGTCGGCCTGTCCCATTTCCGTCAGCACGGATTCGGGAAGAATCTCCCCCGTCCGGTTGTAATGTCCCGCGCCGAAGGGATAGGGAACCCACTCCAGGGCGAAACCGTGCTTCGCTCCCGCCGCGTCCAGAACTTTCACGGCCTCCGCGGTCACTTCCGGGCCAATGCCGTCTCCAGGCAGAAGAGCGATTTTATGGCGCTTCATTTGCGCACCTCTTTAAGCTTTTTGCGGGCCCAGGGCACCAGTCCGCCGGCTCCGATCAGATCCCGCAGGAAGGGCGGGAAGGGGTTCGCCGTCCAGGTTTTCCCTTTGGTTTTGTCGGTGATGGTTCCCTTTTCCAGATCGACCTCCACCGTGTCGCCCTTCTCGATGCCCTTCACGGCCTCGGGGCACTCGAAAATCGGAAGCCCCACGTTAATCGCGTTGCGATAGAAAATCCGGGCGTAGGAGACGGCGATAACGCAGGAAATTCCCGCTCCCGCAATGGCCAGCGGCGCGTGCTCCCGGCTGGAACCGCAGCCGAAGTTGCTGCCTCCGACCATGATGTCGCCGGCCTTCACCTCTTTTATGAAGGTGGAGTCGATGTCCTCCATGCAGTGGGGGGCCAGCTCCGAGGGAATGCTGGTGGAGAGGTAACGCGCCGGAATGATGACGTCCGTATCCACGTTGTCGCCGTACTTCCAGACTTTGCCTGTCAATATCGTGTTCATAGCCGTCACTCCTTTATTCGACTTCCCGGGGATCCGCGACGCGTCCGAAAAGGGCGCTCGCCGCCGCGACCATCGGCCCGGCCAGGATGATCTCGCTCTTTGTGCTGCCCATACGACCGACGAAGTTGCGGTTGCTGGTGGAGACGCAGCGCTCGCCTCCCGCCAGAATGCCCATGTACCCGCCAAGGCAGGGGCCGCAGGTGGGGGTGCAAATCACCGCGCCGGCCTCGGTCAAATCGCGGATATAGCCCTTCTCCAGCGAGGCGTTGTAAACCTCGTAGGAGGCGGGGATGACGATCAGGCGCACGCGGTCGTGAATTTTGCGGCCTTTGAGAATTTTCACGGCCTGTTCGATGTCGGTCATTCGTCCGTTGGTGCAGGAGCCGATGAAGACCTGGTCGATTTCAATATTTTTGCATTCTTTGGCCGTTTTGACGTTCTCCGGCAGATGGGGCAGCGCCACCACAGGCTCCAGTTTATCCAGGTCGATGGAGATTCTTTTCGCGTAAGCGGCTCCCTCGTCGGGACAGATGGCTTTGAAGGGGCGTTTCGCGCGTTTTTTGACGTGGGCCAGAACCGCCTCGTCCGGGACGAAAAGCCCTGCCTTGCCCCCCGCTTCGATCGCCATATTGGCCATGGTCATGCGCCCGTCCAGAGGCAGTTTGGAAAGGCCCTCTCCGTGGAACTCCAGCGCCATGTAACGCGCCCCCTCGACGCCCAGTTTGCCGATGACGGCGAGGATCAGGTCCTTGCCTCCGATCCACTGGGAGGGGCTGCCCTCGAAGTCCACGCGGCAGGTTTCCGGGACGCGCAGCCAGGTGGTCCCCAGAGCCCAGG
This sequence comes from Synergistaceae bacterium, assembly GCA_031272035.1. Lineage (NCBI taxonomy): Bacteria > Thermotogati > Synergistota > Synergistia > Synergistales > Synergistaceae > Synergistaceae bacterium. Next base: position 16,556 of record JAISUO010000039.1, on the reverse strand, counting down.
TCGCAGCCAGGTCCGTGGAGCCGACGCCCGTGGCCAGCGCCCCCAGCGCGCCGCCGGTGCAGGTGTGGCTGTCGGCGCCGAGAATGATCTCTCCCGGAAGGACGTAGCCCTGCTCGGGGAGGAAGGCGTGCTCCACCCCCACGCGCCCCACCTCCCAGTAGAGCATGCCCTGTTTACGGGCGAAATCCCGGCAGATTTTAGCCTGCTCCGCGGAGGCGATGTCCTTGTTCGGCGTGAAGTGGTCGGGCAAAATCGCGCAGCGCTGCGGATCGAAGACCTTTTCGGCCCCCATGTTGGCGAATTCTCTGATGGAAGGCGGCGCTGTAATGTCGTTTGCGAAGGCGAAGTCCACGCTGACCCCGCAGATGTTGCCCGGCGCGACGGGATCCTTGGTGTGCGCCGCGATGATGGCTTCCGCCATGGTGAAACTGCTCATTGTAATACCCCCCTGTTCGATTTTAGGCCCGAAGAGGCAAAGTCCCTTTTACTCCGAACCTGCTGCCTCTTCAGAACCTTCTTCATTCGATATAATTTGCGCGCTTTTTCGTAAGCTCGACGCCCTTGGCCGCCGCCAGCACGTGAAGGCGGTTGACTCCGTTGACGAACGCCTTGACGGCGGATTCGATGATGTCCGTGCTGACCCCGCGTCCGGGGGCTGTGACGGAGCCGGAGCGCAGCGTCACCGTGGTTTCTCCCAGAGCGTCCGAACGGTCGCTGGTGGCCTTGATGTTGAAGGTGAGCAGTTCGGGTTCCAGGTCGATGGCCCGGCGGATGGCGCGATAGGCCGCGTCGATGGGGCCGTTGCCCGTGGCGGCGTCGCTGATGTCTCCCTTTCCGTTGGCCAGCGTAATGACGGCCAGAGTGGGACCTTCGCCGGTTTTGACGGAACAGTGGCGAAGATCGTAAAGGTTGTCTCCGGCGAAGGGCAGAACCTCGTCGGCGATCAGGGCGGCAATATCCTCGTCGGAAAGGTCTTTTTTCCTGTCGCAAAGCTGTTTGAACAGAGCAAAAGCCTTGTCGATCTGCTCGTTCGTGAGGGCGAAGCCCAACCGCTCGATGCGATCCCGGAAGGCGTGACGGCCGGAGTGTTTGCCCAGCACCAACTCGCTGCCCGCGGCTCCCACGTCGCCGGGCTTCATGATTTCGTAGGTCAGAGGATTGACCATGACGCCGTGCTGGTGAATGCCCGCCTGATGGGCGAAGGCGTTGGCTCCTACGATGGCCTTGTTGGGGGGAACCTGCACCCCCGACAGGCGGGAGACCAGGGCGCTGACCGGGTAGAGCTTCGTCGTGTCCAGTCCCGTGGAAAGGCCGTATTCGTCGAAGCGCGTCTTCAGCGCCATGACGATTTCCTCCAGAGAGGCGTTGCCCGCCCGCTCCCCCAGACCGTTGATCGTGCATTCCACCTGACGGACCCCCGCCTGCACTCCGGCGAGGGAGTTGGCCACGGCCAGCCCCAGGTCGTTGTGGCAGTGAGCGGAGTAAATCACGTGTTCCGGGGCCTCCACACCGTCCATGATCGCTTTGCAGAATCGCTGAAATTCCTCCGGAGTGGCGTATCCCACGGTGTCGGGGATATTCAGAGTCGCGGCGCCGGCAGCCACGGCCTCTTTGAAAACCCGAATCAGGAAGGGCAGCTCCGAGCGGCTGGCGTCCTCGGCAGAAAACTCCACGTCCTCCACCAGGCTTCGGGCCAGAGAAATGGAGGATCGAACCTCGTCCAGAACCTGATCGGGCGTCATTCTGAGTTTATATTCCATGTGAATGGGGCTTGTGGCGATGAACACGTGGATGCGGTGCCGGGGCGCTTTTTTCACCGCGTCGTAACAGGCCCGGACGTCCTCCTCTCTCGTGCGGGAAAGTCCGGCTATGATGGGCTCCGGAACCTCTCTGGCGATGGCCTCGACGCAGTCGAAATCTCCCGGCGACGCGGCGGGAAAGCCCGCTTCGACAATATCCACGCCCAGCTTGCCCAGCTGACGGGCAATCTGCAGTTTCTCGGCGACGTTCAGGTTGCCTCCCGCCGCCTGCTCGCCGTCGCGTAAAGTCGTATCGAAAATACGTACCCTGTCCTTCATGTTCTCCATAATACTCACCTTCCAGCCTCTACGATTTTGACATAAATACTGATATAAATTCTGAAACATTTAAATAAGAAATCTAAAAATAAAAAAGGAGCCCGAACTTTGCGTCCGGACCCCTCTTATTCTTTGTTTTTCGCTTTCTGGCGTCTCTCGGTGTTTACGCGTCGAAAAGCGCCGGCTCAAAGAAAAGGGAGTCCGCGTTCACGTAAAGTCCGAGGAGGAGAAGGCTGAAATTCAAAGTGCACAGGTGCATCCTCAACCGCTTCGTCATGTCCGCTTACTCCTTTCCTGAGTTTAATTTTGAGTTTTATTTTTCTGTCCAAAAAATATTTTATGATTTTAAAGTAATTGATGCAAACTGTCAACTGCCGTGTAACTCATGTGTTGTTCGTGTCACTCATGTGCGTAAAATTACCCGGCTGCCGCCACGTTGCGGGTGACGATGATTTCCGTTTCGGTGCCGGCGGGGTTCTTCAGGACCACCTGCCCGATGGACAGAGGCGCGTTCAGGCTCGTCTTCCGGATTTCGGCCATGACGTCCTGAACCTTCGCCAGAGGAATGGGCTCGGCCGTCCGGACGCTGGCCAGCAGGAAATCCCCTCCGTGAACCGGCACGCTGGTGGAAATGGTGCGCATGGGGGTCTCGATCTCCTGACGCACCCAGGTTTCGCCCCTCTTGCACTGGTTTCCGGCCAGAGACAGCAGCTTCGGCCCCTCCGAGCCGCCCTCCAGGTACTCCGCCTCGATGAAACAGCCGTTGGGGCAGACGACACAGGTAAATTCACCCTTAATTCTGTTCTCGCTCATGACGCGCTCACCTCCAGAGCTTTGCCGCTCTTTTTCAGCTCCCTCAGCGCCTCGACGGAAAGCCGCATCCACACCATCTCCGCCGGATGCAGGCGCGGGTGTTTTTCTTCCTTCAGAATTGTATCACCGGCCGCGGCGCGTACCACCCCGTCCCGTTTGGGGGTCGTCACCCGGAAGGCCAGAGTCGTTTCCTCCGGATTTTCCGGAATCGTCATATGATCCGGCATGACGTAGCGCACTCCGGAGCCCGGAAGGATGGAGACGCCGGTTCCGCCGGAGGAGAGTTTCCCCGCCACGAAGGCCGCGGCGGCGCGTCCCGCCCGCTCCGCCTCCTCGGAGACCCGGTCCACCAGGTCGTGCACGTGAAGGGCGTTGCCGCAGGAGAAAACTCCAGGGATGCTGGTCATGCAGTCAGCGTCCACCAGAGCTCCGCCGGTGATGGGGCTCAGGGCGACTCCCGCCTCCCGGGCCAGCTCGTTCTCCGGGATCAGACCCACGGAGAGCAGCAGGGTGTCGCAGGGAAAGAACTTCTCCGTTCCGGCGACGGGCTGTCTTTTATCGTCCACCGTGGCCACCGTTATCCCCTCCAGGCGTCCCATGCCCGAGATGTTCACCACCGTGGTGCTCAGATAAAGGGGAATGCCGTAGTCCACGAGACACTGGCGGATGTTGCGGGGAAGCCCGCTGGACCAGGGGAGCAGCTCGAAAACGGCCTCCACCTTCGCCCCCTCCAGGGTCATGCGGCGGGCCATGATCAGGCCGATGTCTCCGGACCCCAGAATGCAGACCCGTTTGCCGGGCATGATGTTTTCCATGTTGACGAAGTTCTGCGCCGCCCCCGCGGTGTAGACGCCGCTGGGTCGATGGCCGGGGATGGACAGGGCCCCCCGGGTCCGCTCCCGGCACCCCATGGCCAGAACGATGGCCTTCGCGTGAATTTCCGTCAGCTCTCCCATCCGCGAAACGAGAAGTTTACGGTCGGAGGAGAGGTTCAGGACGATGGTGTTCTGCAGAACGGGGACGTCCAGCCCCTTCAGCTGAGCGATGAAACGCCCGGCGTATTCCGGCCCCGACAGAGCCTCGCCGAAGCGGTGCAGGCCGAACCCGTCGTGAATGCACTGATTCAGAATTCCCCCCAGAATCCGGTCCCGCTCGATCAGGACCACGTCGCAGCCCGCCTCTTTGGCCGCGATGGCGGCGGCCAGTCCGGCCGGTCCTCCGCCGATGACAACGAGGTCGCGCTCGATGACTTTCGACGCGCTCATCGGGCATCGCCTCCTTTCTCTGAGCGAACGTTTCCGGCGAACATGGGAGCTCCGCCCCGCACAAAAAAGTCCTCCGGGCGGTAGCCGTACTCATCCCGCAGCATACGGACGATCCGGGGCGTGCAGAACCCGCCCTGACAGCGCCCCATCTGAGCCCGGGCGCGGTATTTGATGCTGGCCATGGTGCGGACTCCCAGCGGGTTTTCGATGGCCTGCCGGATTTCCTTCTTCGTGATCTGCTCGCAGCGGCAGATGATCTCCCCGTACTCCGGCTCGGTTTTGATGAGGTCCATGCGCTGCTCCAGAGGCAGCTCCGAGAAGGTGCCGATGAAGCCGGGCCGCTCGGCGACGAAATCCGTCCGCTCCGTCAGAGGAATGTGCTTCACGATCATGTCCTTAACCTTCAGGGCGATGGCCGGGGAGCTGGTGAGGCCGGGACTCTCTATTCCCAGCAGGTGAATGAAGCCGGGCACGGAGGTTTCTTCGATGACGAAATCGGCGTTGCCTCCCTTTTCGGGGGGCGTCTGCTTGGGGCGGTTGCCGGCGAAACTGCGGATGAAATCCGAGGCGGCGAGGTCGGGAAGCAGCCTCAGACCCTCCCGGCGCAGGTCTGCCATGATGGCGGAGGTGGCGCGGTAGTCCTCCCGATCCTCCTCCGGAATGTAGACCGCGCTGGGGCCGATCAGGATGTTGCCGTCCACGGTGGGGGTGAGGTGGATCCCCAGGCCGGGGTCGTTGGGACCGGGAACGGGGTAGATCAGGGTTTTCAGCGTGCCGTCCAGCCGCTTGTCCAGCACGTAATATTCTCCCCGGCAGGCCCAGATTTTGACGTTCGTTATCCCCACCATGGCGCTGACCTCGTCGCAGTGGAGCCCCGCGGCGTTGACCACCAGCGCGGATCTGCAGGTTCTGCCGTCGGCGCTTCGAACCTCGAAGGGGTCTCCGGGCTTTCCCGGGCGGGCAATGGACTTCACCGCGTAGTTCAGATGGAAGTCCACTCCGTTGGCATGGGCGTTTTCGGCCAGAGCGATGGTGAGGCCGAAGGAGGAAATAATGGCGCTTGTGGGGGTCCAAAGCCCGAGAATCCCCTCGATTCCCGGCTGGATGGTCTGCATCTTCGCGTTGTCCATCAGCTCCATGCCGGGAACGCCGTTGGCCTCTCCCTGATTTTTCTGCTTGTGAAGCCCCGGAAGGTCTCCCTCCGTCAGGGCCACGGTGAGCTTGCCGATTCGTTTGATGGGAACCTTCAGTTCCCCGCAGAGTTTGTCCATCATGGCGTTGCCCTTCACGTCGAGAACGGCCCGCTCGGTGCCGGGAGCGTAGTTGATGCCGGAATGAACCACGGCGCTGTTGCGGCTGCTGGTCCCAAGGCTCACGTCCGGCTCCTTGTCCACCACGGCCACCCTCAGCCGCTCTCCGCCGGTTTTTTTGTGGCGGGCGAGCTCCCGGGCGATGGCGCAGCCCACGACTCCGGCTCCTATAACCAGAACATCGTAATTGAGATCAATATCAGTCAATATTTCTATCCCCTTTTCAACTTCAATTTCAGCCTTAACTTCAGAGCCGTATCAGTCCGCCGGATTCGGGAGGACGATGCCCCCCTGAGGGATCACCCAGGCGGTGAAATCCTCGCCGAAGCGTTTTTGCAGCATGGGAAGCACGTCGTCGGTTTTGTCGATCTTTTCGCAGAACATCAGGCGGCTTTCCCGTTCGTTCATCTTCGAGTAAAGGTACATGTCGAAGTCCCGGGCGTGGGTGGCCATGTAGTAGAGCTTGTGGGCGCCGAAGCGGAACTCCGCCTCGAACTCCCGCATCACCTGTTCCTTTGTCCAGCCCCGTTCCGCCCATTCCGCAAAAACCTTGTGGCCGTAGCCTTCCTCCAGCTCGGCGAAGAAAACCATGGCGCCGCCGTTCCGCACGGCCCGGGAGGCCATGTAGATTCCCTTGTGGGCCTGGTACATGTTGATGTCCTTCGGGTAGCCGCCGGCGGAGACGATGACGGCGTCGGCCCGTTTGGGGATGGAGACGAAGTTCATGGCCCGGAAGGTCTTCACGCCCTCCATCCAGGCGTCCCGGAAGTGGCCGCCCACCACGCGGACCACGTTTTTGTGGCTGTCGGAGACGAGGTTGACGATGAAGTGCAGTGGGCAGAACTTCTCCACCGCCACGTCCGTTTCCTCGTAGACCCGGTTTCCCTCCAGCAGGCCGATTCCCACCCCGGGGGCGGTCATCATGGCGTGGTTGCGCATGACCGTCTCACGGCCCGCCACGCCGGGCAGGATGCTTTTCCGGCCCCCCGCGAATCCGGCGTAGTAGTGCAGCAGCACCTCGCCGATGGCGATGCGGAGGTCCGACTCCGCCACGATTTTGTTGACCTTCATTTTGTTGCCGGTGGGGAGGGTCCCCATGTCCACCAGGTCCGGCGCGTCGCAGTCGTGGTTGACGATTTTCCACCCCGCCGAAACCACGCCGCCGCCCACGGCCTTCTCGATTTCCTCCGGGGTCATGGCCCGGTGGGTCCCCGTGGCGACCACGATGGTGATGGACTCCCGAGTCGCCCCCAGCCGCGTCAGCTCCTCCAGAAGAGGCGGCAGAACGTCGTAAGTGGGGGTGGAGCGCGTCATGTCGTTGACGATAATGGCGATTCCGCGGGGCTTTTTCTCCTCCATCAGCGCCGACAGAGAGGGGCCGGCGGTGGGGGTCGCGAGGACGGCCCGGACGGCCGCCCCCAGGTCCTTTATGGGGGGCAGGGACGCGGAGGGCTCCAGCACCCCCAGAACGTTGCGGTCGGGGAGGGAGAGCCGGACTTCCTTTCTTCCATATTTGAGTGTGATATCCATATTTTTCACTGACTTTCCTCAGATTCAGGATTTACTGTTCAGGATTTATTTTTATTTACGCCGCCGTTTCGGATTTGGGGGTGGTGTACTTCAGGTACAGGAAGAGCCCGAGGACGATGACGATGCCCGCGATGTCGGTGGCGACCCCCGGAATGATCAGGAGCAGAGATCCGGCGAAGAGCATAAGCCTGAAGAAAACGCTGAGGGGCCGGGTGGTGTAGCCCTGCATGGCCACGGCGGCTGCCACGACGCCGATGAAGGCGGAAACCGTCGCCAGCACGATCTCACCCACCGTGCTGTTGACGAAGAGCAGCGCCGGAGCGTAGATGAAGGTGAAGGGGATGACGAACCCCGGAAGGGCTATGCGGAACCCCGTCCAGCCCACCTCCGAGGGGTTCTGCCCGGACAGGCCGGCCGCGCCGTAGGAGGCGATGGCCACGGGAGGCGTCAGGTTCGACAGGCAGGCGAAGTAGTAGCAGAACATGTGGGCCGCCAGGGGGTTGACCTTCATTTTCAGCAGGGCCGGGGCCGCGATGGTGGCCGTGATGATGTAGCAGGCCGTGGTGGGCAGGCCCATGCCCAGAATAATCGAGACGATCATGGTCAGGAAGGCCGTGAAGAAGATGCTGCCCTGAGCCAGGGAGACGATGCTGTTGCCGAGAACGAGGCCCAGCCCGCTCATGTTGGTGATGCCGTTGATGATGCCCACCACCGCGCAGGCCACTCCGACGCTGACGCTCTGACGGGCCCCCTGTTCCAGAGCCCGGACGTATATTTTCAGGGTCGCCACAAAGGTGCCTTTGAAGATACTGGCGACGCTGGTCACAAAAACAGAGCTCAAAATGCCGTAGAAGGCCGCGTAGAGGGGCGTGCGTCCCTTGAGCAGAAGCCACACGATGACCACCACCGGGATGATCATGTAGCCTTCACGGCGCATGACGGAGAACACGGAGGGAATCTGACTGCTGGGCACGCGCTTCATCCCCAGGCGGATCGCCTCCACGTGGACGTAGGCGTACTGGGAGATGTAGTAGAGAATGGCCGGTATCGCCGCCGCCAGCATGATTTTGCCGTAGTCCATCCGCAGGTACTCGGCCATGATGAAGGAGGCGGCCCCCATCACAGGCGGCATGATCATTCCTCCCGTGCCCGCGGCGGCCACCAGCGCGGCGGAGAACACCGGTTTGAACCCGGCGCTCTGCATGAGGGGAATGGTGAAGGTCCCCGTCGCCGCCACGTTGCCCACGGCGCTGCCGTTGATCATCCCCATGAGCCCGCAGGTCACGATGGCCACCTTGGCCTCTCCGCCGATGGTCCGGCCGGCGATGCAGAGGGCCAGGTCCTTGATGAAGCCCCCCATGCCCGTCTCTGCCAGAAAGGCGCCGAAGAGGATAAAGAGGAAGATGTAGGTGGCGGAGACCCCCAGCGCCACGCCGAAGATGCCCTCGGAGGAAAGGTAGGTCTGGTAGATGATCCGCCGCACCGAGAAGCCCGTGTGCCCCAGGACCCCCGGAATGTACTCGCCCCAGAACCCGTAGGCCAGAAAGACGAGAGAGAGCAGCATGAGCTCCTTGCCCACGGAACGCCTCGTGGCCTCCAGAACGCAGACGGTGACGATGGCCCCCATGACGTAGTCCCTCGTGATGGCCGTGCCCCGAATGCTGAACTCGTCGAAGTAAAAGAGCAGATAAATGCTGGACACGACGCCGAACGCGCACCAGATCAGATCGCAGATCGACGGCGCGGCGCCTTTTTTCTTTTTTCCAAACGCGGGATAGAGCAGGAAGGTGAGACCCATGAGGAAAGCGAGGTGGACACTGCGGTGCTGCATGGCGGGCAGCATCCAGTATCCGGAGGAGGTTACGAGGTGGTACAGGGACATCACAATGGTAATGACCGAGACGATGGCCGCCCAGCGGCCGGCGTATCTGCGGAAACTCGATTCCCTGTCGATCTCCCCGAGCACTTCTTCCGCTTTGGCCTGCGAAATCTCTTCCGTCGGTTTGCTTGCGGAGATTGCGTCATCAGGCATAATGTCAGCCTCCAGTATGAATTTTTAAAAAAAGGACAATCCAGACTCTTTATTTAAAAAAGCCTGGATTGTCGGAGGGTTCAATGGTTTTTCCGAACTATTTCGCGGGCTTCAGATTGGCGGGAACGGTGATGCCCTTTTCCTCGAAGTATTTGATGGAGCCGGGGTGCAGGGGAACCGTCATGCCGTTGAAGGCGTTCTCCACCACCGTGTACTCCGTGGCGCTGTGGCCGAGGACCATGTCGCTGTGGAAGTCGTAGGTGGCCTTCGTCAGCATGTAGACCAGGTCGTCCGGATACTTGGCGTCGGTGAAAAGGATGTTGGACAGGGCGATGGTGTACACGTCCTTATCCTGCTTGGGATAGGTGCCCGCGGGGATGGTGAAGGGGAAATACCAGGGATACTTGTCGCAGATGATCTTGATTTTGTCCGCTTCCATGGAGAGCAGCTCTCCCGCGTCGGAGGACAGCATGTCGATGACGGCCGCCGTGGGGACTCCGCCGGCGATGTGGGTGGCGTCGATCTGCTCGTTCTTCATCTGGTCGGCGGCCTCGTTGTAGCCCAGATACTCGGCTGTGACGGTGACCTCACCCTTGTCCTTCATGTAGTTGAGGCCGTAGGCGGCCAGCATTTCCCGGCTGTTGATCTCCGTGGCGCTGGCGACCTGGCCGGGGACGATGTGCTTGCCCTTCAGGTCGGCGACGCTTTTGATGTTGAGACCCTTCCGGATGACCCACTGCATGACGTTGGGGTACAGAGTGAACATACCCCTCATGCTGGTGTAGGGGAACCCCGCCTTGCCCTCGTAGATGTCCGTGCCGTAGTAGGCGTAGTAGCAGATTCCGTTCTGTCCGATGGCGATCTGCACCTCGTCGTTCTGCATCAGCTCGATGTTCTGAGGCGTTCCCGCCGTGGACTGCGCCGAGGCGCGGACCTTTCCGTCCAGCTGCGTGCTCCAGATCTGCGCCATCGCGTTACCGATGGGGTAGTACGCGCCGCCTGTTGTGGCCGTGGCGATATTCACCCGATAAGGCGCGGCGGAAGCGGCTCCGCCGCTCGACAAGACCAAAACGCACACCGACAGAACAAGCACCAATAAGACCAGACACTTTTTCATACCCAGGACCTCCTCATTTTTGTCTATGGTATCCCTCGCGAAAAACCATTTTTTCGCGTAAAACCTCAAGCGCACAAACACAGCCCGTTCAACAGTATTATCGCGATTGTCGCGGGCTTTGATTTTTCAGATTGTACAATTTTATTATCCAAAAAGGCAATATTGTGAATTAGCCAAAAAATAAGTTCAGCATTCACTTTATTTTGATACTATTATAACATTCACTTTCGTAACATTCACTCCGGTCGTTCCGTCGGGAGGCGTTAAAAGTTCGTTAAGAAAAGAGGGTTTCCGACAAAAGAACGAAGCTGCTCCGGCCTTTGAAGTTCCTTCCTTTCCGCCTGAAAAAAAATGGAATGGTTGAAAGTCACTCGTGAACGCTCATGTGGATAACTCCTGTGGATAATGTGAATAACCATCAAAAATCATTCGGAGTAATTCAGATGAATCCAGTAAAATCAAGCAGGAAGGAATCCGCAAAAAAAAACGGAACCGGAAAAACCGATTCCGTCTCCGCCTTTCGTTTGCGTCGTCAGGCCAAAGCCGCCGCGTAGACTTTTTCGATCGCTTCCCTGGAGGGGACGCCCTCGTGGATTTTTTCGTCCCCCACGTAGAACGTTGGAACGTAGTAGTAGTCGAACGTGGCAGCGTAGTCCGCCTCTTTCGTCTCGTCGATTTTCTTCACTTCCACGGCTTTGTACTCCGGGTGCGCGGCAAGAATTTCCTCCATCAGCGCAAGAGCCTTTTTGCAATGGGGACAGGTTTCCATCAAAAACAGCTTTACTTCCTTCATTGCGATACATCTCCTTTCATCATCAACATCTCCGCCAAGAGTATCATATTCATTCAAAATTTTCTCCAGCCATGTACACTGTCGGATGGACTGTCAACGTAAAAATACAAAATTTTGTGAGTCTATAGAACTAAATAGCATAGGTCTATAGATTCATTTTGCATTTTTTGTGTAAAAATCGTCCTAAATTACCTGTCCAGGGCCTTGCATATTTTATAATGCCTGATAGAATGCAGGAAAATCTTTCCGTGGAGGTGTAAGTTGTGACAAAGGCTGAACTTATTGATGGGATCGCGAATAGTCTTGGAGCGAAGAAGAAGGACGTAATTCCGGTTGTAGAGGCTGTTTTCGATTCTATCCAAACCGCGTTGTCCAAGGGCGAGAAGTGCACGTTCGTCGGTTTTGGCGTTTTTGAGGTGAAGGATCGCGCCGCTCGCGAGGGCCGCAATCCTCAGGATCCCTCCAAGATCGTCAAGATTCCCGCGAAGAAAGTTCCCGTTTTCCGTCCTGGCAAGGATCTGAAGGAAAAAGTTCTCAAAATGAAGGCAAAGCCCGGCGCAAAAAAGAAGTAAAAGCTTTCACGGTTTTGGTTTTTTCGAAGGCGGCCCCCAGGGTGCCGCTTTTTTTGTCGTCCGGCCCGCCTGCATGAACGGGAAAATAAATGAGAAAATCCGTTCGGAAGCGACTATAATAGGGGGGTAACGAAGAATTTTGGAGAGAAGCCCCGCTGGATTTTCGCAGGATTTCTTTCCTTTTTTCGAGTGGGAACTAAAAGAGCCGCTGAGGAAGGATGAAAGTTGAAATATGTTGCCTTTTACACCGCTGAGTTTTGCCGACCGGGAGCGATATTCCGCTCTGTACGCCCAGACGCCGGAGAAATGTTCTGAGTATTCTTTTTTTGCTCTGTGGGGATGGGACGAGTCCGAACCCACCGAACTGGCCTGGGATTCCGGGCTGTGCTGGATACGCTCTCACGGCCACAGAGAGGGGCTGCTGGCCCCTGTGGGCCCCTGGGACGCCCTGAACTGGGAGGAAGTCCTGGAGCGTTTTCCGGGGAGGGGAGGGGAGCTCCTGGACGTGCCGGAGGCCCTCGTGGGGTATTTTCCGGAAAAGCTGCGGGAGCGCATTCAAATGGAGGAGCTTCGGAACGAGTGGGAATACATTTACTCCGCTCCGGCCCTTCGAGAGCTGAAGGGACGCAAATACGACCACAAGCGCACCCACGTTCGGTCCTTCACCGACAGCTACAACTGGGAGTACGTCCCCCTGCTGCCCGAGGACTTCGACGATCTTCTGGCCTTTCAGGCGGAGTGGTGCGCCCGCCGCAACTGCGGGGACAACCCGCTGCTCTGCGCGGAGGATCAGGCCATTCACCGGGCGCTGGAGCTGTGGGAGACGCTTCCTCTCAGCGGCGCCATGCTGCGGGTGGACGGAAAAGTCGTCGCCTACACCATTGCCGAAGAGCTCTCCCCCGAGATCATCGACATTCGTTTTGAAAAAGCCGACAGCGATTACTCCGGGGTCTATCAGGCCCTCAACCGCTTTTTCCTGGAACGTCAGGGTCAGTCCTGCCTCTGGGTCAACCGCGAGGAAGACATGGGCAGCCAGGGACTCCGGGACGCCAAACTTTCCTACCATCCCGACCATTTTATTAAAAAATTTAAAATAAAATTATTATAAGTAAGATTCTGGATATAGAGGGGCCGCTGTCGCGAAAATAGCCTGGGGGTTCGACCGCTGCGGTCCCGCTTCCATAAGGGTTTTGTACGAGGCGGCATAATCAGGGAGGGGTAGGGAAATGACTGCGTCTAAAGTGTACTTTACCGATATGCGCTGCAAAGTGGGAGTCAGTCTGCTGGAGAAGCTGGACGCGCTGATGGTGCAGGCCGGCATTCAGCAAATCGATTTTCGGGACAAATACACGGCCATCAAGATTCACTTTGGAGAGCCGGGAAATCTCGCCTTTTTGAGGCCCAACTTCGCGAAGACGGTGGCCGATCGCATCAAAGCCCTGGGGGGTCTGCCCTTCCTCACGGACTGCAACACGCTCTACGTGGGGCGGCGCAACAACGCTCTGGTCCACCTGGACGCGGCCGCGGAAAACGGCTATTTCCCCCTTTCCACCGGGTGTCAGAACATCATCGCGGACGGGCTGAAGGGAACCGACGACGTGGAAGTTCCGGTGGAAGGCGGCCAATACTGCAAAACCGCCCTGATTGGCCGGGCCATCATGGACGCCGACGTGGTGGTGTCGCTCAATCACTTTAAAGGGCACGAGGTGACGGGCTTCGGCGGCGCCATCAAGAACATCGGCATGGGGAGCGGAAGCCGGGCCGGAAAGATGAACATGCACTGCGGCGGAAAGGTGAAAGTTAAGGCGGAAGTTTGCGTGGGCTGCCGGATCTGTTCCCGCTACTGCGCGCAGAAGGCCATTTCCTTCGGCGCGGAGGGCAGGGCGGTGGTGGACGTCGAAAAATGCGTGGGCTGCGGCCGGTGCATCGGGACCTGCAACGCCCACGCCATCTCTCCCGCGAGCTGGAGCAGCGGGCAGGACGTCAACTGTCGAATGACGGAATACTGCAAGGCGGTCCTGTCGGGGCGGCCCGGTTTTCACATCAGCGTGGTCAATCAGGTCTCTCCCTACTGCGACTGCCACGGGGAGAACGACGCCGCCGTGGTGCCGGACATCGGGATTTTTGCCTCCTTTGATCCGGTGGCTCTGGACAAGGCCTGCATCGACGCCGTCAACGCGGCTCCGGGGATTTCCTCCAGCATTCTCTCGGAGCGGGAACACACCCACAAAGACCACTTCACCGACATTCACCCGGACACGGACTGGAAAGTTCAGATCGAATACGCTGAAAAAATCGGTCTGGGCACAGGCCGTTACGAACTCGTCACAATATAAAAAGGGGGTTTCAGGGGAGCGGGCGGATCGAAGGTTTGCGACACTCCCCTGAGCTTTAAAATGATAAACATTCGGGAAATGACGGTGGCGGACTATGACGCCGTTTACAGGCTCTGGCGGGAGACGGAGGGCGTGGGGCTGCGGACGCTGGACGACTCCCGGGAGGGAATCGAGCAGTTCCTGCGGCGAAACCCCTCCACCTGCTTTTTGGCGATGGACGACAAAAACGAAAAAATCCTGGGCGTTCTGCTCTGCGGCCACGACGGACGCCGGGGGTACATCTATCATTTTCTGGTGATCCCCGCCTGCCGGCGGCAGGGTTTGGGCCGGGCTCTGCTGGAGGAGGCTCTGAGGGCCCTGAAAAAACAGGGGATCCGCAAGTCCGCCCTGGTGGTGTTTGCCGACAACGCCGTGGGAAACGCTTTTTGGGAAAAAATGGGCTTCATCTCGCGCCCCGATCTGATTTACAGAAATAAAAGTCTGGATGAACGCAATTTTTAATATATTCTGCCACTTTTTTGAAGAAATTTTTTGGTTATGAGTGACATTATAAGCGAAAAACTCCTTGCAAAAAATGTTTTTTTAATTATATTCAGTTATGTACCATCATATATGTACCATCACAAAAAGAGGAGGTCAGGATTGTGAAAAAAACGTGCCTTTTGCTGTGTGCGGCAGTCTTGGTGGGGGTACTCTGTGCGGGGGGCGCGGAGGCGAAGACGTTTTTGTCCATCGCCACCGGCGGAGTGGCCGGCGTTTACTATCCTATGGGCGGCGGGCTTGCGCAGGTGATCAGCTCTCACGTTCCGGATGTTGAGGTGACGGCGGAGACGAGCAACGCCTCCGCGGCGAACATCAACCTTCTGTCGACCCATGAGGTGACGATGGGGATCGTGCAGAACGACGTGGCCTATCGCGCATCCAAGGGGGAAAAGCCCTTCACCGCGCCGATCACCAACCTGCGGATGATCGCCTCGCTGTATCCCGAACATCTGCACTGCGTGACCCTCAAGGGCAGCGGCGTCACGAAGCTCGACGACATCAGGGGAAAGAGGGTTTCCGTGGGCGCGCCGGGGTCCGGTGTGGAAGCCAGCGTGAAGCTCGTTCTGGAAGTCGCGGGTATGTCCTATGACGATTTCAAGCCGGATTTTCAGGATTACGCTCAGACGGCGGAGCGGCTTCAGGACGACCAGCTTGCGGCGGGATTCCTGCTGACGGGTTACCCGACCTCCGCGATCATGTCTCTGGCGGCCCAGAAGGAAATCGACATCGTTCCCCTGGACGAGGGCCTGCTGGATAAACTGCTGAAGACCTATCCCTTCTTCACGAAGGACGTCATTCCGGCGGGAGCCTACGCGGGCGTGAACCACGACACCCTGACGGCGGCGGTGCTGGCGGTGCTGGTCTGTGACGCTTCTCTGTCCGACGACCTGGTTTACAACATCACGAAGGCCATTTTCGAGAACCTCGACGAGCTGAAACCCGTTCATGACAAGGCCAAACTGATCTCCCTCGACAAGGCTCTGGAGGCTCCCGCGGTTCCGGTGCACCCGGGCGCGGCAAAGTACTACACCGAAAAGGGATTGAAGGTTCCGCAGCTTTAAGATAATAAGAATCAGGAAAGTCAAAAAAACTGATATTTGCGGTTGCACGCGGCGGCGGGGGCCTGATCTTCCCCGGCCGCCGTTGTGTTCTGTCAGGAGAGAACGCAGACTGTCGCGCAGCCGTAAAACTCGTATTTTCATTTTTATTTTTTCCTTCGCAGAGCGACCGTGAGCAGCAGCAGGATGAGGGCTCCCGCCACCGTGAATCCCGTGTTGCAGCCGGCGTTGGAGATGTCGCCCCTCGCGCTGAGCAGAGGCAGAGTATCGGGGTTTTCCCAGCCCCAGGGGGCGGACATGACCAGAATTCGAGCCCTGGCCTTTACCGTCGGGTCTGCTTTGGACACGGCGATGATCGTCACAGACCCCGGACGTTTGCCCCGGACGACGCCCCTCGACACCGTGGCCACCCTCCAGTCGCTGGTTCTCCAGATCAGATTCTGATCCGCGCTGACGGGATAAACCGTCGGCTTCAGTTTCAGTTTCCTTCCCACGATCATCACTCCTCCCTGAGGTTCCAGCGTGATGGACACCGGCGGCATCAACGCTGAGGGAATCGCTTTGGGGGTCGGCGGGAGCACGGGACCGGAAACAGGCAGAGAGTTTGGACTATATTGGTCAATATTTTTGTCCTCTTTTTCAGGTTCAAAAAGGTCTGTGGCGGAGTTGTCCGTCGGTGCGGAAATGACGGCCCTCCGCCCGGATTCCAGGGGGTTGTTCCCCAGAGCCAGGGTATTCCGGAGCCGCGCCGTTTCCGCAAAGGAGACCGTTCCCTGCGACAGAATCAGCGTCAGGAGCAGAATCAATAACTGTGTCGTTCTTTTTGTCACTCGTTTTGCCTCTTTTTCATTACAAATATTTATAATACGAATAAAAAGTCCCGTATTACTCTTGTTTTATTATGCCTTTGAGTCTATGTCGATTTATAACGTTTGTAAATGCAAAAGTTTATGATATTTTTATGAGTGAATTTAACGGAATGGAACCTTCTCATACCAATTTGAAATAAAAGGCCTGATGAAGAAACTAAGCGACTCACGCGGCTCATACTTCACCGGTTCGCTGCTTATAAAGTTAGAATAGCTAAAAGCAGTGATATTCAAACATTA
>JAISUO010000038.1 GCA_031272035.1 Synergistaceae bacterium | reverse complement strand
CGGTAACGCTTCAGGAAGGAGCTGTCGAGGGGCTTTTCCGGCGCTTTCCAGGAGGCCCGGCGTTTTTCCATCTCGGCCTCGTCGATATTGACGGAGATTTTTCGGGCCGGGATGTCGATCTCAATGATGTCCCCTTCACGAACCAGAGCGATATTGCCGCCTAAAGCCGCCTCCGGGGAGACGTGCCCGATGGATGCGCCTCTGGAGGCTCCGGAGAATCGCCCGTCGGTGATCAGAGCGACGCTTTTGTCGAGGCCCATACCCGCCAGGAGCGAGGTGGGACCCAGTTTTTCCCGCATTCCCGGGCCGCCCCGGGGGCCTTCATAACGAATGACGATCACGTCGCCGGGGGCGATTTTCTTTCCCATGATGGCGGTGGTGGCGCCTTCCTCGCTGTCAAAAACCCGTGCGGGTCCGCTGTGCTTCATCATTTCCGGCAGCACGGCCCCCTGTTTGACCACACAGCCCAGAGGGGCCAGATTTCCCCTCAGAATCGCGATGCCCCCCTCCTTATGAACGGGGTTGTTTACGGGGCGAATGACCTCTTCATCGGCGATGACGGCTTTTTTCAGGTTTTCGGCGACGGTGTCGCCCGTCACGGTCAGAGCGGAGGCGTCCAGGAGCTTCGCTTCGGCCAGACGCTTCATCACGGCCTGCACCCCTCCGGCCAGGTAAAGGTCGTACATGTAATATTTGCCCCCGGGACTCATGCTGCACAGGTGAGGCGTGCGCCGGCTGACCTCGTCGATGTGCTCCAGAGGAACTTTCATGCCCGCCGCGTGGGCGATGGCGGGAATGTGAAGACAGGTATTGGTGGACCCTCCAAGGGCCATGTCCACGGCCAGTGCGTTGTCGATGGCCGTTTGGGTGACGATGTCCCGCGGTCGGATGTTGCGCTGAATCAGGGTCATGATCATGCGCCCCGTCTCCTTGGCCAGCCGCTCGCGCTCGGAGTAGACCGCGGGGATCGTGCCGTTTCCGGGCAGAGCCAGCCCCAGGGCTTCGATGACGCAGTTCATGGTGTTGGCGGTAAACATTCCGGCGCAGGACCCGCAGGTGGGGCAGACTTCACGTTCCACCCGGTCGAGTTCCTCGTCGTCGATCTGGTCGGCCACGCGTTTACCCACGGCCTCAAATACCCCGGAAAGGTCGATGGGACCTCCGTGCAGCCGCCCAGGGATCATGGGGCCGCCGCTGACGATGATGGCGGGAATGTTCAGCCTCAGGATGGCCATGGTCATGCCCGGAACGATCTTGTCGCAGTTCGTGACCAGCACCAGCGCGTCCAGTGCGTGAGCTTTCGTCATCACCTCAATGGAATCCATGATCAGCTCCCGGCTGGGGAGCGAATACTTCATCCCTTCGTGGTTCATGGCGATGCCGTCACAGACTCCGATGGACGGAAATTCCAGAGGCAGGCCGCCGAATGCGTAAATGCCCGCCTTCGCGGCGGCGGCCAGACGGTTCAGGTGGATGTGCCCCGGCGTAATCGCGTTGTAGGCGTTGACCACGCCCACCCAGGGCCGGTCGATTTCCCAGTCGGTATAACCGTTGGCGTACATCAGCGAGCGGTGCGGCGCCCGCTGAATTCCCTTCTTTGCTGAATCGCTTTTCATTGCAGAACTCATTTTCTGTCCCCTCCTGTTTTGACCTCACAGCGACCCGTACACGAGGCGCGGTAAAACCAGTGATATCCATGGAATCCAGGTGATAAGCAGCAGAACCAGAATCAGCGCCGCGACCATGGGTACGATGGTGCGGCTGATTTCTTCGAGAGAGAGGCCGGTGATGGCGCTGGCGACGTAGATGTCGATAGCGACGGGAGGCGTGGCCATGCCGATAGCCAGCCCCACGACCAGAATCAGCCCGAAGTGAATCAAATCGCCGCCGAGCCCCATGATGGTCGGCAGAAAGATCGGCGTCAGTATAATCAGGGCCGAGGCCGTCTCCATGAACATCCCCGCGATCAGAAGCATGACCACGATCATCAGATACACCGTGAAGGACGTGTTTCCGGCGATTCCCAGCATGAACCTGGCGATTTTGTCCGGAATTTCGTAGAAGGCCAGCTCCCAGCCGAAGATTTTCGCCGTGGCGATGATGAACATGATCAGAGCCGAGGTGACTCCGGCGTTGACCACCAGCCGATAGACCTGTTTCAGGTCGAGAGTTTTGTAGACGAACAGGGCGACGAAAAGGGAATAGGCCACGGCCACGGCCGCCGCCTCGGAGGGCGTGAAGAACCCCGAAAAAATGCCTCCCAGAATCAGAATGGGAGTCATCAGACCCCACAGAGCTTCGATGAAGAGTTTGAATTTGACTCTGCCGCTCACCTTTTCACTGGCGGGATACCCCCGTTTGCGGGCGATGTGGAGAGCGTAGACGATCAGGGCGCCGCCCATAAAAGCCCCAGGAATGAAGCCCGCCATGAAGAGTTTGCTCACGGGAACGCCGACGATGACGGCATAGAGGACCATGGGAACGCTGGGCGGAATGACGACGCCAATGGTTCCTGCCGCCGCGATGAGGGCCGCGGAGAAGTCCAGGTCGTAGCCCTTTTCCCTGAGCTGGGGCAGCAGGGCCGATCCCACGGCCGCCGTGGTCGCAGCGCCGCTGCCCGATATGGCGGCGATGAACATGGAGGCCACCACCGAGACGATGGAAAGACCGCCTCGAATGCGTCCCAGCGTGGCCTCCGCGAAGGCGACGATCCGCTCGGAAATTCCCCCTCTCGCCAGAAGGTCTCCGGCGAGGACAAAAAACGGTACGGCCACCAGAGCGAAGGAGTTTACTCCGGCAAAAAGCGTCTGAGGCAGAGCCTCCAGAGGCATTTCGGAAAGAACCATCACCAGCGTGGCCGCCGCGCCAATGGCGAGGGCGATGGGAACGCCCAGCAGCAGCAGCGCCAGAAATGAAACGATCAGGAGCGTACCCACGTTACTCGCCTCCCCTCAGCAGTTCTTCGATTCGGGCGGCCAGATGCAGGATGACGATCAGTCCGGTCAGGGGAAAGATAAGGTAGATCCACCCCATGGAAATCGTTATGGCTGTGGCCGTCTGGGCCCGTTCCTGCCAGCAAAGAACGGCTCCGTACCAGGCGACGACGGCAAAAAACGCCGTCCCCACGCAGGCAATGCCGATCATGCAGAGTTTCATCAGGGGTTTGGGCAGGAGATTCAGCAGAAATCCCACCGCGATGTGAGCGCCCCGTTTGAAGGCCACCGCCGTGCCGAGAAAGGAGGCGGCCACCAACAGAAAACAGGTCAGTTCTTCGGACCAGGTGAGGGCCCGAAACCACAGACGAAAGACGATCTGCAACATCGTGACGACGGTCATGGCGATCAGCGTCACGAACAGAAGCATTTCGCAACAGGTGTTGACGCGATCGCTCCAGGTTTTCAGAAACGAGGCCGGAGCGGTTTCTCGACGTTCTTCCATGACGAGAGTCGCGGCTTTATTTCGTGTCGATGATGGACTGAATCAATTCTTTCCCGTACTGGGGCTCGTATTTTTCGTAGACGCTCTTTACCGCCTCACGGAAAAGACCGAGATCGGGATTTTCCACCACCTGCATCCCCTTGTCCTTCAGCTCCTGAAGCCAGCCCGCCTCCATTTTGTTGTCGATTTCCCGATTGTGAAGGGCGGCGGCCAGTGCGGCTTCCTGCACGATCTTCTGCTGGTCGGCCGGAAGTTTGTTCCAGGTCCTCATGCTCATCAGAATGACGTTGGGGGCGTAGGCGTGTCTCGTGATGGAAAGATATTTGTTCGATTCGTTGATGTTGTAGGCGGCGATAACGTTCAGCGGGTTTTCCTGCCCGTCGATGGTTCCCTGCTGCAGGGCGGTCAGAGCCTCCGTCCAGGCCATGGGAACGGCGTTGGCTCCCAGAGCCGTGAACGCGTCGATGTAGATGGGGTTCTGCATGACGCGGATCTTGAGGCCCTTCACGTCTTCGGGGACGTTGACGGGTTTTTTGCTGTTGGTCAGGTTGCGAAATCCCCGTTCACCGTAGGCCAGGCCTTTCCAGCCCAGTTTTTCCATCTCTTTGAAGAAGCCCTGTCCCACGGGGCCGTCCAGAACCTTATAGGCGTGCTCCGGGGTGCTGAACAGGAAGGGAAGATCCAGGACGCCAAAGGAGGGGAGGAAGTTGATGACCGGGCCGCCCGTGATGATTCCCATGTCGACGGTGCCCATTCTCAGGCTTTCGAGAAGGTTGCGCTCGTCTCCCAGCTTTGCGTTGGGATAAATGGTGACCGTGACCTCGCCCTTAGTTTGAGCTTCGACCAGCTCCTTAAATTTCAGTGCGGCTTCGTGGAAAACGTCCTTTTCGTTGATCGCGTGTCCCAGCTTCAGGTTGACGTCCGCCGACGCCGTTCCGGAGAACAATACAAAACTTACTGCCACTGCAAAACACATTGCCAGTACAAAATACGTCCTTACGCTCTTTTTCACTCCGCAACAATTCACAGCACTGCACCTCCCGGTAGGATTTTTTGATGAAACAGTGAAAATGCTTTCCCCAAACAAAATCTCCCGCAAAACTCGAAACGTCCTGTATGAATAATAACGCCTTCACTCCTCGGCGTTGGGGGTGAAGGCGTCTCGTTCGGTCTTTTGATGTACCGGAGAGTTTATTTCTTTGGAAAGTCCGGTCGGTTGTTTTCGGCCCCCTTCAGGGTATTGTGCCAGAGAAACTGCTGGCTGGATGCTATTTCGCCGCTGAGCGGGATTTCTACCCAGCCCCAGGGGGTAATGAGGATAAACCGCAAAATAATGCCCTGCTCCGCGAGGGCGTTGACATGAGCCGCGTAACGCATATTGTCGCCGAAGATGAAGCTGTCGCTGATGACCCAGACCCGTTTGCAGTTCTGACGGTTGAAGAGAGCCGCGTAGTCGATGGCGGTGCGCACGCCGCTTTCGTAGTCCGGGGGATTGACGCTGACCACGAGAACGTCGGCGCGGCCCTCCGGCCGCCGGGTGTTGGGGATGAGATCGACGTAGCGCTCGAGGCTTTCCAGATCTTCGAAAAGACGATCCATGTCCATATCGCCGCCGTCTTCGAACATGGCCGTAATGGGATCCATGCCCTGCTCGGCCGGCGCGTTCACGGTATTCAGCATCCAGTTCTGTATTTTTGTGATGGCATCAAGAATATACTGAGGATATTCCGTCTCAGAAATAGCAGAGAGCAGGCTCCTTACGGTGAGGTCTTTTTCCGTATGTTTTTTGTCGTGGTTCATCATTTCCAACAGGCGCCTCCTTTTCTGTCCCGTATTCTCGAACTCGTCGCTCCCAAACTCAGGCAAGTATAGCATACTTTCTCCGGGGATTCTCCGCCCGCAATTTTTCGTGATATTGCATTCAGTGGGAGACGCAAAAGGAGGTAAATTTCAGATGAATCTTTTGGCCAGAATGAGAAGGGTTCCCACGACGGTGGTCAGGAGAGAATGGCGCTCGCTGACCCAGAGAACCCGCCGGTCGAAAGGGCCGGAGATGTTTTCCTTCGGCCAGCCCTTCGGAAAGAATCGCCCCGTGGTCTCTTTGTAGCGTTCGTAGGGCGAGCCGAATTTTTCCGCAAGGAACGCCTCCTCGTGGGGAACGATGAGAACGGCATACAGCACGATAAACGTGAGGGCAAAAAACACCGTCGGCCAGGGGCCGGCCATGAGACCCCATCCCAACCCGATCAGACCGTTGCCGGCGTACAGGGGATTTCGAATGAAGGCGTAGGGTCCCCAGGTGGTCAGGGCCCTGGCGTCGACGCGCTCGCCCCGGTAACGCCCGATGCAGCCCACGGCCCAGAACCGCAGCGCCTGCCCCGCCAGAACGGGGATAAGCCCCAGCAGGAAGGACCGGCGGGTGGGATGGGCGAAAACGATAATCACCGCGAAAAGCAGAGTCCAGATCCCTCCCCGTAGCTGGAAGGCCTTTTCACGAATCCGTCGCCGAAGGTCTTCTGAAATCATTGAGTGGAGCCGCAGAGTTCGCGGAGATGGCGTATATAAAGGGAAAATCGATCGATTTCCGGTATCAGTGACCCGCGAATGCAGGAGGCCATTTCGGAGTATTTTTTATCTTCGTGGAGGGAGGCCAGATCGTTGATTCCCGCAACGAGGGATTTTTGCAGCGCGTTCAGCCCCGCGGCCTCGGTTTCAAGGTCCACGGCAAGCAGCGTGGAGCATTGCTGAAAGACGGAGATCAGCCAGTCCAGCCCCTCCGCCGCGCTGGCCAGGGTGCTCTGTCCCCGGGAGATCTCCCCTGTTTCGAAGGCGGAGGCGATTTTTTCCATGCCCCCTGTCAGACGGGGAATGTAGTTCACGGCCTCGTCCAGAGACTCGCAGACCAGAGAGCGCACGGAGCCGGAGGTGAAACGCGCTTCCGGATTGCCGGTGATGTTCACGAAAGCTTTTTCGTCCATGGGAACGCCGTCCACCTGGATCTCCATAATGACGCGACCCTTTTCCAACAGGTGCGTCTTCACTCCGGCCAACACCGCGCCGGAATCGGGGGCCTCGGCGAGATCGGGACGTTCCTGGTCGTCGATATATATTTTCATATCTGAAACCTCCATTTCCTCAAAACACAGAAATTGCACTTTTCACGGGTATAACAGAAACTTATTTTAACACAGACGTCACGGTGAAAGAGGCGGAGCGACGTCCACCGACCGGCGTACGTAAAAGGTAATGAAATTTTAAATCCAGGATCGTGAATTTACCGTTGCAGTTGAGGTGTAACAGTCGGATTGACTTTTGTCAATAAATTTATTTACAATGTTTACGTTTATAGAGAGGATGTGGAACGATGGCTCAGACAAACATCAACATTCGTATCGATGAAGATCTCAAGCGCGATTTTGACGCCGTTTGCAATGATCTCGGGCTGACGATGACAGCGGCGTTCAATGTATTCGCCAGAACCGTTGCGCGGCGGAAGGCGATTCCTTTTGAAATCACCGCGGAGGAAGACCCTTTTTTCAGCGAAGCAAACCAAAAAAGGCTGCTCCGGGCGATTGCCGATCTTGAAGTCGGGCGCAACTGGCATGAACATGATCTGACAGAGATCGATTGACAGAGATTGGCTGATGTGATGCGAAAAATGTGGTTCGACGAGGCATGGGCAGATTATCTGTATTGGCAGGGGCAGGATAAAAAACGCTGAAGAGAATCAATCGGCTGATACAGGATATCGAGCGCAATGGATACCACAGCATTGGTAAACCGGAGCCTTTAAAAGACGCCCTCGCCGGATGGTGGTCCGTCAAAATCGACGAGAAAAACCGTATTGTTTTCAAAATTTCCTGCGAAGGCGACGACCAGATTCTTGAAATCTCACAATGCGGTTCGCACTACCGCGATAAATAACTTTTTCAGTTAAAATTATTTTTTCTTAGATTTTTTTCTTCGAAGGGCTTAAGTTCGGTGAGAAATTTCCGAAACACGAAAGCAGGAGACTTTTATCTTTTTGACGGTTCCGAAGCGATGGGATTTTGGTGAGATTTAAATAAACGGGATTTTAACAGGTTTGAATTGAAGCACTGGAGGTGCATAAAATGGCTGATATGGCCGTTTCCGGAGTGGCTTCCGGAATAGACTGGGACAGTATTGTTGAGAAACTGATTGAGAACGCCAGTAAACCGGCTCTTGTTCAGCAGGAGAAACGGGACACGCTGGAGCTCAAAAAGAGCCTTTTCGAGGAATTTCTCGTTTCTCTGCAGGCGGTGCAGAGCGCCCTGTCCCCTCTGAAACTGGCCTCGACGTTCAAGGCGAAAATGGTGGAGATAGAGCGCCTCGACAGCAACGCCAGCTACAAAGGCGTCCTGACCGCCGTGGTCAATTCGGACGCCGAAATCAACGTGCACAATATAATCGTCGAGCGTCTGGCCAAAGCTCAGATCACCCGTTCCGACCAAAAGACGGTGGCCCAGGCCCTGAGCAGCATGGGCGTCTCTGACAGCTATTTTTACATCAACGCCGGAGGTAAAAAGATACGGATCGACGTTTCCTCGTCGGACACCAATCTGGAGGACGTGGCGAGCAGGATCAACACTCAGCTCAAGACTCAGAGTCCGGCCATTGGAGTGACCGCCTCCGTGGTGGACGGCCGGCTTATTCTGAAGAGCGATCAGACCGGACTGGGAACCACCACCCAGGACGTGACCGTAACCCGCACGGCCGGCAGCAAAGACAGCCTGGGATACACCATCTCCGACGGCGCTGCGGTGGTCATCAGTGACGGCAACGGCAACACCTGGACCCAGGGCGTGGACTTCGACATCGTCAACGGAAGCCAGATACGCTGGAGGCAGAACGACTCTCTGGTTCCTCCGCCGGGCGCCACCTACCAGGACACCTACACGGCCTTCGCGGGCGACACGTACAAAGTGACGGCGACGCGTTCGGACAGCGGTTACGTGGACAGCGACGTTCTGCCCTTTACGACGGTGCCGGGCTACTCGGTCACCATCACCTCCCAGGGAGGCGCCATCACCTACACGCAGGGCGTGGATTACAAGGTTGGAGCCGACGGTTCGATCCGGTGGAACAGCGATGATTTTGTCGCGATCCGGCCGGACGCGGGCGAGGAATACGAGGTCACCTACGTGGCCGCCGGCGGCGAACAGATCACCATGGACATCACTCGGAACAACCGGGACACGATCAGTTCGGTAAATTTCAGCGATTATACGGCGGGCTCCGGCGTCGTCACCGATGGAACCACCACCTGGAAGGAAGGCATTGACTTCGACGTTGTCCAGTCCTCTCTGGGCGAGGTCGTCGTTCGGTGGTACGAGGGCGGCGCTGAAACTTCCCCCGTGGCGGGAGGCTCCTACACGTTCAGTTACAAGGATTCGACTACGGGAACAACCCTCACCGCTGCCGGCGTGCGAGACACCAAAGACGTGGCCGACATTCCCAACGGCGGCGAAATACTCGTCGCGAACGGAACCCATCAGATTTCCTATTCCTTCGATGGAACGACGCAAACGATCTGGACCCA
This sequence comes from Synergistaceae bacterium, assembly GCA_031272035.1. Classification (NCBI taxonomy): domain Bacteria; kingdom Thermotogati; phylum Synergistota; class Synergistia; order Synergistales; family Synergistaceae; species Synergistaceae bacterium. Next base: position 52,848 of record JAISUO010000038.1, on the reverse strand, counting down.
CGCGGATTTTACTCCCACCGCCGGTTCCGGTGGAAAAACGCTTGAGATCAACTGGAACACTCCCACGGGGACGCCGACGGCCCACGCAAAGGCGACTCCCGCACTGAATTCCACCTATACGGTCAGCGTCACGTCCAACACCAACACCTTCACGCTCACCGACGACGGCAACGGATTCCTTTCCGCCATGGGGCTGGACAAGACGGATGAAGATCACTACACGGCGGCTGTGGACGCGGTGCTGGTCGTGGACGGAGAGAGGGTCACCCGATCGTCCAACCAGATCGGCGAGAGCTACGGCAACGAGCTGATCAAGGGAATGACTTTGCAGCTGAAGGGCGTGGGAGAGGTCTACCTCGACGTCTCTCAGGATGCGGAGACCGCGGTTACCGCGATACAGAGTTTCCTCACGGCCTATAACGAAACCCTGAGCTGGATCGATACGCGCATGACGGAAAAAGAGCTGGACGAAACCAAAAAAGCCACGGTGGACAGCGACGACTTTCGCCTGAAGTGGGGGCTTCTGAATGGAAACTCTCTGCTGCGGAGCTCCAAGGACAGCATGAGAAGGATCACCTCCAACATCTACGCATCGCCCTTCACGACGCGCACCGCCCGCAACGCGGTCTACGGCACCATGGCCCAGAACGGATTCAGCGGAAGCTCGATTATGACCGTCACCGTGGGAGCCCGCACGGCGAGCATCACCGTGGAGCCGGGGGATACCCTTCAGAGCATAGCGGCTAAGATCAACAGTCCCCAGATCAACGGCCAGAACAACCCTTTGTTTTACGATGCCGAGGGCCGGGAATACCCCATTCCCTTCGCGAAGGCCGAGGTCGTGGACAACCGGCTGGTGATCAGCGCGGGGACGGAACGAGAGGTTACGCTGGGAGGCAGTTCCACGCTGCTGAACACGCTGGGGATCGGATATGAATACTCGGCGCTTTCGCAGGTGGGAATCAAATACGCCTCCACGGGGCAGATGAGCGACCAGTCAAAGAGCGGCGCTCTGGACTTTGACACCAGCGTTTTCATGGCGGCCCTGGAGGACAACTCCGAGGACGTTGCGATGCTGATGACCAACTTTGCGGAGACGATGCAGACCTGGCTGGATGATATGATCAAATCCTCCCAGAAAGAAGTCACTACCGGAGTGACCACAGCCCAGGGCGCGGTGGTTCGGGAAATGAACGCAATCGACACCGAAATCGCCTCCATCGACGAATACCTGGAGAAGTTTACGGAACGCCTCCTGGCGAAGCAGACGGCTCTGCAGACGCAGTTCGCGGCGGCGGAAACCAACCTTGCGAAACTGATGCAGCAGGCGAGCTGGCTTGCCAGTGTCACCTCTCAGTTGTCGGCGAATACGGCGTCAAATTCAAGTTCGAGCTAAGGGATCTTCGAAAAAAAGCGGAGAAAAAGAACAGAACAGAAAAACGAAAACCGGGCCGCAGGGTCCGGTTTTTTTGACTTTAAACGCTATTGTGGATTGCGTAATCACGTACTGACAAAAGATGCGTAACACCGGGAACAATGGACAATATTTATATTTTGTATTGACAGTGTAAGCGAATAACTGTATTTTTGTTGTGAAAGGAGGCGAGACGATATGGCTACCACGAGCGTTACCATCCGCATGGACGAGAATCTCAAGAAGCAGGCGGAAACGCTTTTTGAGGATATGGGTTTGAATATGACCACTGCGTTTACCATTTTCACAAAGGCCGTTGTCCGGCAGGGCAAAATTCCCTTCGAGGTTGCAGCCGATCCTTTTTACAGTGAAGCCAATCAGGCCAGGCTTCGTGAAGCTGTCAAAGGATTAAAGGCAGGGCAGGGTATTGTCAGAAAGACGATGGAGGAGCTGGAGACTATGGAGAATGCGTGACCTCATTTTTAAACAAACCGCATGGGAAGATTATCTATACTGGCAGGCAGAGAACAAAAAGATGATCAAACGCATCAATCAACTTTTGAAGGATATAGACCGCAATGAGTATGAAGGATTGGGAAAACCAGAGCCTTTGAAAGGCGATCTCTCCGGTTGGTGGAGCAGGAGAATTGATGAAGCGAACCGCCTTGTGTACAGAATCGAGGACGGTTGCATTGAAATAGCCCAGTGCGGAAGTCATTATCGAGATCGAGGCCTTTGATTTCAATTTTAGATGACACCGTCGTTTTATAAGGTGAAAAAATGAAGAAAAGCCCCGCAGATGTTTAACGGGGCCTTTCTCCTTTCCGTGCAGAGGGAAATCACTACGCTGCGAAGTAGTTGTAGAAGGAGTTGGTCTTTTGATTGAGCATCGCACTCAGCTGATTCATCAGATTGAGTTTTGCGGTTATCAGAAGATTTTCCAGATCTTCTTCTTTTTCTGCGGCTTCTTCCGCTGCTTCTGTCGCGATTTCTGTGACACTTTCCGTGGAGGCTGTTTCACTGCTCACAGCGTTATCTTCTTCCGTCAGGAGGGCCTCCAGCCACTTCATGGATGCATCGCTGGCTCCGCTCAGTCCGCTGAGAGCGTTCATCCTGCCGCCGGCAAGCAGTTTGCGGGACTGAAGCTTATCCGTGATGACGGACAGATCCCCGCTTTTCGCCACGCTGTCAAGGTCGGTCGCTATCTCCTGAAGTATTTCCGCCCTCTTTCCGGCCTCTTCTGCAGCGACTTTTGAGACTGAGGCAGCCAACTCCGCCGCCTTGGCTTTCAGGGCTTCGGGGTCGTCTTCCAGTTCCTGAAGCTGGGCGATAATTTCTTCAATATTGATCCTGGTTTGCGTGCTTTGAGTCGAGGCCGTGCTGGAGTCGCTCTGTTGGTTCTTTGCTTCTCTCAATTTTTCAAGATATTCTTCCAATTTTTCCGCGGCTTCCGCTACCGCTTTCGCAACCGCTTCCGTAGCTTCAGCCGCTTCTGCCGCGGCCTCAGTGACGCTTTCCGTGGAAGCTGTTTCACTGCTTTCATCGTCGTCTTCTTCTGCCAGGAGGGCTTCCAGCCACTTCATGGACGCCTCGCTGGCTCCGCTCAGTCCGCTGAGGCCGTTCATTCCACCGCCGGCGGGCGGTCTGCGGGACTGAAGCTTATCCGTGATGACGGACAGGTTCCCGCTTTTCGCCACGCTGTCAAGATCGGCCGCCACCTCCTGAAGCATTTCCGCCTTCTTGCCGGCCTCTTCTTCAGCGGCTTTCGAGACTGAGGCGGCCAACTCCGCCGCCTTGGCTTTCAGAGCTTCGGGGTCGTCTTCCAGTTCCTGAAGCTGGGCGATAATCTCCTCAATATTGATACTGATTTGCGTGCTTTGATTCGAGGTCGTGCTGGGCGCGCTCTGTTGGTTCTTTTTTTCTCTCAATTTTTCGAGATATTCTTCCAATGCCGCGCTGGCGCTCGATACAGAACCGACATTCATTCCTGTTCCCCCTTTGCAGAACTTAAATTTTAATAAAGTATAGTCCTGATGAGCAAAGGTGCGGCAAAAGGAACGCAAAATAATGTAACGAATTGTAAAGAAAATTAAAACCCCCAACCCAGACGCGCAAAAGGTGTAAAATCAGGCATGAAGGGGCAGAGACGAAAACAACGAAAACTTTGTGCTTATTCTTTTGTGCAGGCGCATATACTGCTCACAGGCGGCAGGCGTCGTCGGTTTTTATCGGTATTCTCCAAAAGTGAGGTGAAAAAAGTGAGAAAACATTTTATTCATTCAAGCGTTCGCAGCGTCGTAAGTTTTTTTCTGCTCCTGTTTATGTCGCTGTTCCTCATGACGTGCTCAGGGGGCTGCGGCGGAGGCTCAAACGCCGTCAACGACGGGATGTCGGGTGCTCCGGACACGTCCGGGTTAATCGTGAAGGGGCCGGGGCATTCGCTGGCCGATGGCGAAGTCATCCTCACCGAAGCGGGGGATTACGACGTCTCCGGTGTGCTGAGCGATGGCTGCCTCGTCATAGACACCTCCAGTCAGGAGGTCAACGTCAACCTTTCCGGCGTGACGATCGCCAATTCCAGCGGCCCGGCAATCTTTGCGAAATCGGCGTCCCTGGTGAGGCTGATTCTGTCCGAAGGAACCGTCAACGCCGTTTCTGACGGTGGGGCGGACGCGGATCGCGACGCCGCCATATTTAGTTCCGTGCCTCTTGAAATCGGGGGCGGCGGTTCCCTCGTCGCAGTCGGAAACTGTCAGGAGGGGATCGCGAGCGACTCGACCCTCACCATCAGCGGAGGCGACATCCGAGTATCCGCGGTTGACGACGGCCTTAACGCCGGAGAGGGCATCGTCATCGACGGAGGCTACCTCTATGTGGACGCCATTGGAGACGGGATCGACTCCAACGCGAACCTCACGATAAACGGCGGAACCGTCATCGCGATGGGAGGCCCCGACAACGGCGGATTGGACGCCGGAGACGGCTTCAGGCTGTTGATCAACGGCGGTCTTGTGATCGGCACGGGGGATAACAACGCCAGAGCGGACGAGTCGTCCGCCCAGAAGGTCTTATCGCTGAATTTCGGCGCCGCGCAGCCGTCAGGCACGACAATCCACATCGCGGACAAACAGGGGGCGGCGCTCGTCACGTATAAAACGGGCCGAGACTGCCGCGGATTTATTTTCAGCAGCCCGAGCCTGCAGAGCGGCGTCGCGTACAACGTCTACACGGGAGGGACGTCTGACGGAACTGAGCGCGACGGCCTGTACGACACGGAAGCCTCTTACACCGGAGGCTCGAAGGAGACTTATTCGAGCCAGTCAGGCGGCGAAGAAGAAGACTTCATCCTTTCAGGGACGGTCGGAGAGTTCAACATTGGAGACACCTTTGGCTCCGGAGGAGGAGGCCCCGGCGGCGGCCCGCGCCCGCGCTTCTGACGTAATCTCGGGGAAGATTTGGCGCGGTGGGGGGAAGTACCCGCTCGGCCTGATCTGAAACAACTTGATAGTCATAATCGAAAATAATGGAGGTTCAGAAAATCAAACATGTTCTTGTGATCGACGATGACGTGGACCTTTGTGCGCTGCTCAGGGACTACCTGCAATCGGAGGGTTTTGAATTTGCCTGCGCCCACTCCGGAAACGCCGGATTGAAACTTTTGGACGATCATTCGTATGACATCGTCATTTTGGACATCATGCTGCCGGAACAGGATGGCTTCGACGTTCTGAGGAAAATTCGCAACATCTCGAACGTACCGGTGGTCATGCTGTCCGCCAGAGGCGATCAGATTGATAAAGTCGTTGGGCTGGAAATCGGCGCGGACGATTACATCTGCAAACCCTTCGACGCGCGCGAGCTGCTGGCCCGACTGAAGGCCGTGCTGCGCCGGTCCGGCGATCTTTCCGAAAGGCCGGGGCATGATAAAGTCGTCCTGGTCGACCTGGAAATGCGCCGAAGCGCCCGCTCCGTCAAAGTCGGGGCGAAGGAGATTTCCCTGACCAATATCGAGTTCAGTCTGCTGGACTCGCTGATCTCCTGCGCGGGGAAAAAAATATCCGCGGAACAGCTTTCCCTGAGCGTTCTGGGTCGGGATTACACCGTCTTTGACAGAAGCCTGAGCGTCCACATCAGCCGTCTGAGGCGCAAAATCGGGCCTTATCCCGACGGCAGAGAGCGCATCCGGACCCTGAGAAATGAGGGGTATATGTACGTCTACCCCAAAAACGATTTTTCGGAGGACCAGCCATGAAACGCCTCGTCTTTCCCTCGCTTTTCTGGAAAATCTACCTCACTCTGCTTCTGGTGCTTTTTCTGCCCATGATCATCATTCATCTGACCCATCTCGCCCGGGTGCTTCAGGATCGGGAGGACCGGGAGCCGCTGAAAATTTTCAAACATCTGGAATGGCACGTCTCCGAACTGGCCCGACAGGCGGATTCGATCCCGCGGGAGGAGCTGCTGCCCTGGATCGAAGCCGTCAGGGCTTCCAGCGACCTGGAGATTCGTGTGGAACGGGACGGGGAAAGTTTTTTCACGGAAGGCGCGGAGCGTCTTGACGCCCAGGCGGAAGAAACTCCCTTTCGTTTTTTCGAGACTTTCCTGTCTCCATCGGGGCGCACGCGGGTTGTCGCCGCCCTGCGGCACCAGGGGCCGGCGAATTTTTTGGATTTTATCAAAATTCCCATGGCGGTGGCCGTTCTGTCCGTGTTCTTCAGTTTTATGCTGGTGAAAAACTTCATGACGCCCCTGTCGAAACTTCAGGATATTACTCAAAAACTGGCGGGAGGCGTTTTTTCGGTGAGGGTGGACCCCAGCGTCACAGGTCGGGGCGACGAAATCGCCGCTCTGGGTAAAAGTTTCAATAAGATGGCCGAGTGCGTGGAAAACCTCGTCTCCTCCCAAAAACGGCTTCTGCGGGACATCTCTCACGAAATACGCTCTCCTCTGCAGCGCATGGACCTGGCCGCGGCGCTTTTGCGAAAGAACCTCCAGCCCGCGTCGGAGCTCGAAAATAAATATCTGGAACGCATCGAGCTGGAAGTGAAATGTATCGACGACATGGTGGAGGAGCTTCTGACCCTGACCCGGGTGGAGGAGGGCTCTCTGACCCACTCCGAACGGGTGGCGCTGGACGAGGTTCTTCGCTCCGCGGTGGAGGATGCCGCCTTCGCGAACACCTCCGGAAAAACGATCGTGATCCTGAACGCCCCGAAGCTCGCCGTCCGCGGCGACGCGCTCCTGCTGAAACGGGCGCTGTACAACGTCATTCAAAACGCCCTTCGCTACATCGACCCGGAAAGCGTCGTTGAAATCGACCTGCGTCAGGAAGATGGCCAGAAAGAGAGACAGGAAGAGGGAAACAGGGCGAAACGCGCCGTTCTCACCGTTCGCGACCACGGATACGGCGTCGCCGAGGAGGAGCTGGAAAAAATCTTTCTGCCCTATTATCGAACCGACAAGGCCCGGGAGCGGTCCCAGGGAGGGGTGGGGCTGGGCCTGTCCATCACGAGACGCATCGTCGAAAGCCACGGGGGAAATGTCTTCGCGGCAAACGCGCCGGGAGGCGGTCTGGTGGTCACCATCGCCCTCGGTATCGATGAATGAACCGGTGATGGAGCCTTTCCCTTATTATCTTATTGCTGAATGGTCACCCTGTCGCCGTCGTTGAGGCTGGCGCCCCCGAAGACGATGACGCGGTCGCCGGAGACGACTCCCTCCGTCACCTGAAGATAATTGCCCTGCCTCAAACCGGTTTTGACTTTTTGCAGACGCGCCGCGCCGTCATTTTCGAAAAAGACGAACTGCCCCTCGGAACCGCTCTGAATGGCGCTTTCGGGAACGAGAACCACATCCCGAAACTCTTTCTCCACGATGGACGCCCTGCCGAACATGCCCGGTCGCAGAAGGTTTCCAAGGGCTTCGTTGTCGATCTCCATTTCGACGACGCTGGTGCGGGTCGCGGGATCGACGTAGGGCTCGATGCGGGTCACGTGGCCGTGAAATTCCCTGCCCTCCAGAGCGTCGAACCTCATGATGACGTCCATGCCCGGGTGGACGATGAAAATTTTGACCTCCGGAACCCGAACCGTCGCCTTGAGCCTCCTAAGATCGGCGATGTCCACGATGGGCGAGGAAGGGGAGATCATCGCGCCGGCGGTGAGGGAGTAGTCGGACAGAACGGTTCCGTCCAGAGGGGAGTACATGATGTAATCCTGCTGGGTGGATTTCACCCGGCCAAGCTCGGCAGCGGCCTGTTTTTCTTTGGCCTGGGCGGCGTTGTAGCTCGCCCTCGCGCTGGCGTAGGACGTGGCGATGGAGTCGTACTGCTGCTGCGTGCTGAACCCCTCTTTGAGAAGCCTCTGGTAGCGGTCGAGGTTGGTTTTGGCGTTCATCATCTCGGCCCGTGCCCGCTCCGTGTCGGCTCTGGCGGAGGCCACCTGCGCCTCGGTGGAGCCGATGAGGGCGTTCTGCTGCTCGTGCTCCAGAGTGGCGATGAGCTGACCTTTTGTCACAATATCGCCGGGCCTCACGTGAAGTTTTTCAAGTCTGCCTGTGACCCGTGGCAGCATCTGCACTCTGTTTATCGCCTCAATGGACATGTTCTGGTCGATGCTTTCGCGCACAACCCCGTTGCCCGAGGCGATTTCCACCCGAACGTAAGCCGCCTGAACTGAGGCCGCGGGTTCCGCCGGTTTCAGCTCCTGAGAGGACGCCTTCGCCCCCCTGAAGATCAGAAAATACCACGCCGCTCCCGCAAAAAGCGCGAGAAAGAGCACTACTGTCACCGCGCGGGTCCCGCCAGTCCTTTTTTTCCATTTTTCCAACTTCATCGCAATCATCAGAATGTCATCCCTTCAACCCAGTCCGCGATATTCCCCTCAGTCACTTTGAGCGCGACAATCGCGAGAAGATTATTATACAGTGAACGAAGATGTTCAAGCCGGCTTTCCGTGAGAGAAGTTTGGGCCGAGAGCAGGTCGAGCTGAGGCGTCACTCCCTCCTGAAAACCGACTTCCGCCAGCCTCAGCGTCTCCTCGGCAAGTTCCAGGGCCTGCGCCGTGGACTCCAGATTTTCCCTGGCCGTTTCCAGTTCGGTCCACGCCGTCTCCGTTTCCGATTTTACATCCAGCTCTTTTTGCGCCCGGGCAATTTCGTTCTGCTTCATCACGGCCTGAGCTTTGATGACGTTTCCCCGTGAGACGCCGCGGTCGAAAATGGGAAGAGTGAGCGTCAGGTCGGCCCTCCAGGTGTCCCCTCCACGGTCCTCGCGGTTGTACGGGTCCGACAGCCCCGTGGAGGCGGTGAGACCGAGCTGTGGGCGCAGGGCGCTGCGTTCGATTTCTATCTGGTTGCTCTGATATTCGATCTGCTGTTTGAGAGCGGCAAGGTCCGCCCGGTTGCTCATCGCGGCCGCCAGAGATTCCTGCCTGTTTCCCGAAATTTCCATGGGCGCCAGCTTTCCGTCCACCGGCCGGCGCTCCTCCGGCGGAACGGCAAGGAAGTTCATAAGGGAGATTTGCGCCGCGTCCCGGAGCCCCTCGGCCGACGCGAAATCCGCCCGGCTGGCCGCCAGCTGCTGGGAGGCGCGGATCACCTCCAGCCGGTTCGACAGGCCCAGCTCGTTCATGCGCGTCACCTCCCGCAGGTGCAGTTCCCCTGCCACGATGGCCGATCGTTCGGTTTCCACCCGTCGTTCCTGCAGCAGAACGTTGTAGAAACGGGCAAAAAGCTCTCCAATCGCTCGATTTTCCGCATCCGCCAGATTGAGTTCGGCGATGGACCGGACCTGTGACGACTGACGGCGCAGCGCCGAATTTCTGCCCCCGGAGTAAAGCGTCTGGGACAGGGCGGCGGTGACGGCTCTGGAGTCTTTGCGGTCGGAGCCGTCGGAGGTCTGAGTTTCCTTTTGAAGGTTGGCGCTGCCGCTGATGGAAACCTGAGGAGTCATGGTTCCGTCCGCCTGAAGTTTGAACGCGTAAGCCTTCAGAGCTTCCTCCCGAAGCGAGAGAAGCGTTGAATTGCGGGCGAGGGTCAGCTCCACCGCCTCTCTGATGTTCAGCGGGGTTTTTGTGTCCGCCTCGGCGGGGGAAAGGGGCGTCAGAAGCAGAATCCCCGTCATCAGAAAAATTGCCGCGGACGTCCCGATTTCGGAACTGCCGGCGTCGGGATTCTTACGGGACCGCTGTTCGCGCAGGCGCCGCCAGGCGTTGAAACGGCGAATGCGGGCCACGACTCTGTCTTTCATGTCATCGAAGATGAGGTAGACGACCGGTATGACGAAAAGCGTGAGAAGGGTGGACGTAAACAGACCGCCGGTTACCGCCACGGACATGGGCTGGCGCATTTCGCCGCCTTCGCTGAGGGCGAGGGCCACCGGCAGGTTCCCCACGATGGTGGATACCGTGGTCATCAGTATCGCCCGCAGACGCAGAGGCCCGCTGGCGAGCACCGCGTCCAGCTTCTTCATTCCGCCGGCCCGAAGCTGATTGATGAAGTCCACCAGCAGAATCGCGTTGTTGACCACCACTCCCACGAGCAGGATGATCCCCATGAAACTCATGACGCTGATGCGAAGCCGGAAGAGGTACATCAGGCCGAAGGAGCCCGCCGTCATCAGGGGCAGGGAGAACATGACCGTGAAGGGATGCAGAAACGACTCGAACTGGATGGCCATCACGATGTAAACCAGCAGAATGGCGAACACGAGGGCGATGGTCATGGCGGAAAACGTGTCCTTCATCCGCTCGGAGTCTCCGGTGGGAACCATGTCGTAGGTCCCGTCCTGAGGGGCGAATTTGCGGAACTCGTCCTCCATGATCGTTATGCCCTCGCCGGGAGAGATTCCCTCCACGTTGGCGCTGATCTGAATCGAACGCTGCCTGTTGTATCGCTTGATGACGTTGGGAGAAACGCCGATGCTGCTGGTCACGAGCCCCTCGGCCCGGATGACCTTTCCTCCCTCCGTCCTCACGAGGGTGTTGAACACCCGGTTCGGGTCGTCGCGGAGGTTGTTTTCAGCCCGAATTTTAATGTTGTACCGGTAGCCCCCCTCGCTGAAGGTCGAGCCGCTGTCGTCTCCCCCGAACCAGGCGTCCAGCTCGTCGGAGAGGTCCCGGATGTTCACGCCCAGGTCGTCGGCCAGAGCCCGGTTCAGCTCCAGGTTGATGCGCGGCTTGTTCATCTGCAGGTCGGTCATGATGTCCACGAGGCCCCGGGGATTTTTGGCGAGGTCGGCCTTGATCCGGTCGCCGATTTCGGCGAGGGCCTCGCTGGTGGGTCCCCGAACCACCAGCGTGAGGTCGGAACCGCCCCAGTTGCCCATTTTGATGTCCACGTCCCGGAACGCGGCGAGTTTTCGGCGCAGGGTGGACATGATGACGCTGGAGGGCGGGCGCTGATCTCTGGGGATGAGTTCTATCGTGAGCGTGCCCTTGTAGACTTCCTCTCCCTGTCCGCTGCCGGCCACGCCGTAGGTGTACGCGACGCTGGGCTCCTCCTCGATGACTTTGATCATCTCGCCCATGACGCGCTCCGTGACCTCAAGGGCGGTTTCGGCGGGAAGCTCCATGTTGAGGCGCAGAAATCCCTGGTCCTCGGTGGGCTGAAATTCAGAGCCCAGCTTCGTCGCCAGAAAGAGCCCCCCCATGAACACGGCAAGGGCGATGAGGACGGTGGTGTATCGGTGGCGAATCGCCGACGCCAGCGCGATTTTGTACCCTCGCTCCAGAAGGATGAACGGCGCCTCCAGAATCCTCTGCAGGAGTCCCTGACGCTCCCTGCTCAGAATCCGCGAGCACAGGAAAGGCGTGAGGGTGAGGGAAAGCAGAAGGGAGATGCTGATGGTCATGGCCACCGTGATGCCGAAGGCGTTGAATATTTTGCCCATCATGCCGCCCATGAAGGCGATGGGGAGGAAAACCGCCAGAGTGGTGGCGGCTCCGGCGATGACGGCGAACCCCACCTCTCCCGCGCCCTCTCTGGCCGCGCGCATGGTGGTTTTGCCCATGGCCTTGTGGCGCGATATGTTTTCCATGACGACGCTGGTGGCGTCGACGACCATGCCCACCGCCAGCGACAGGCCCATCATGGAGATGTTGTTGATGGTGATCCCCATCCAGTAAAGCACCGCGATGCTTCCCAGGAGGCAGACCGGAATGGTGATGACCGCGATGATCGTCGCCCGAAGGGTGCGCAGAAACACGAACATGATGATGGAGGTGAGGCAGATCGCCAGGATGATGTCGCCGCGGACGCCGTTCATGGAGCGGAGGATAAAGCGGGATGTGTCGGAGACGATCACGAGTTTCGTTCCCCGGGGGGCGATTTTGTTGAGTTCCTCAAGACGCTGACGCACGCCCCGGGAGAGCGCGACCTCGTTGGCGCCCTTCTGTTTCCGCACCTGCACCATGATGGTGGGTTTGTTTTCGTACAGGGACTGGCTGCGCCTGTCCTCGAAATCGTCCTCGATGCGGGCCAGGTCGTTGAGGCGTATGATCGCCCCGTTTCGGAAGGTGACGGGCACGGAGGCCAGCTCGGAGACGGAGCGGTATTCACCGTTGAGCCGGATGCCGTACTCCCGGGTTCCGGTTTCTATTCGTCCCGCGGGAAGCTCCACGTGCCGGTTGTAAATGGCGGTTTTAATGTCCTTCGTCGTAACGCCGTAGGCTTCCATGCTGTCGGTGTTGAGCCAGACTCTTATTTCCCGGTCCCGGAACCCGGCCAGCTGCACGCTGCCGACGCCCGTGACGGTCTGAAGGCGTTCGGAAACCACGTTGTCCACGTAGCGCGCCACGGACCGCATGTCCGTCCGCCCGTCGGACTCCACGGCGATGTTGATGATCGGTCTGTCGGAGGGGTCGTATTTATCGATCTGGGGTTCTTCGCAGTCGTCGGGAAGCCGCCCTCTGGCCATGCTGACCTTGCCCCGAACGTCGGCCGCCGCGAAGTCGATGTTCCTGTCCAGGTCAAATTCGATGACGATCACGGAACGTCCTTCGTAGCTGCTGGAGGAGATGTTTTTTATGCCTTCGATGGTGTTGATGCGGGCTTCCAGCACGTCCGTCACGTCGTTGTCCATGATGGCCGGAGCCGCGCCTTCCATTGTCGTCCGCACGACGACGATGGGGAAGTCGATGTTCGGCATTCGTTCGACGCCCATATTCGCGTAGGAATAAAAACCGACGATGAGAACAGCGATCGTCAGGATCAGAACCGTTACAGGGCGCTTCAGCGAAGTGTCGATAATTTTCATTGCGTTTGACCGTCCTTAAAATTATGATCAAAAAAAGCCTTGTCGATCTTTTCATTTTATACGTATCCATACACAGATTAATAAGCGGATCGATAAGACTATTATATCTACAAGAGTTTTCATTTTATGAGTTTTATGTGTTTATTTTATGGATTTTGTGTGTCCCGAAATTTTTACACGCATTTTGCTGCGCGGCTGCCCTCCGGCGTTGTTCCTGTCGATCCGGTCCGCTCGATGAGGCTCGATGGGGAGATTCTCGCAATTCTCGCGGGAGCTATTGTCTCTGAGGCCTCGAATGTGTTATACTGCCGTGGCTGTCTGGATGCTTGTATTTTTGGATCAGGGAGGCGTATGTTTCGTGAAAAAAGGTACCTATCAACCCCACCGCAAACCGCGCAAGAGAAAAATCGGTTTTCTCGCGCGTTCCTCTTCTCCGACGGGCCGTGCCGTTTTGCGCAACAGAAGGCGCAAGGGTCGTAAGTGCCTGACAACGGCCTGACGATCAAAAAAGGATGGGAGTTTGATCTCATTTTCCGCACCGGTCTTCGGATACAGGGAGAACTGGTGCGGTTGTTGTTTTTGAGAGGCTCGGGGGCTCCGTCGCGACTGTGCGCCCGGGCGGGCTATGCCGTGGGAAAACGCCAGGGCAGGGCTCACGTGCGCAACAGGGGACGAAGGATTCTCCGGGAGGCGTTTCGCAGGCTTCGCCCCTGGGTCGTTCCGGACGTCGATCTCGTTCTCTCTCTCAGGGACAGGGCGCTGGGGGCGGGAGCGGTGGAGATTTACCGCGACATGGCGAAACTGCTGGGCAGGAACGGGCTTTTTGTGACGGACTGGCCCGGAGCGGACTGGAACCGCGTCGGCAGAACGTCGGGAAATGAAAAATGAACGTTGTCGTGCGCCTGGCGGTGGGGCTGATACGTGTTTATCAAAAATGCCTTTCTCCGCTGCTGGGGCGTCACTGTCGTTTTTATCCCAGCTGCTCGGAATACGCGGCGCAGGTTATAACGGAATGGGGTTTTTTCAGAGGCCTCGGGTTGACGGTGAAACGTCTCCTGAAGTGCGGTCCCTGGCATGAAGGGGGCTACGATCCACCTCCCCGGCGATGTTCCCCGCAGTGAGGCGAATTTTGCGAACGATCAATATTTGAGGACAATTCTGTAGGACGGTGACTTGGATTTGGGATATCTGTGGACGCGGGCCGGAGATTTTATGATGTGGCTCCTGCAGAGTTTGTACGCGGTGACAAACTCGTGGGGCTGGTCGATTATTTTGCTGACGCTTTTGGTCAGGTTTGCGATGCATCCTCTGACGCAAAAACAGATGGTCAGCATGCAGAGGATGCAGAAGCTGCAGCCGCGGCTGAAAGTGCTTCAGGACAAATACGCGGACGACAAGGAAACTCTGAACAGGGAAGTCATGGCGCTGTATCGGGAGAACAAGGTCAATCCGGCGGCGGGGTGTCTGCCCCTGCTGATCCAGCTTCCTATTTTTATTTTGCTCTATGGCGCACTGACCCGGCACGGCTTCGCCGGAGCCAGTTTTCTGTGGATTCACCTGGACGGTTCGGCGCTTTCGACGGTCGCCGACGCCATTCGTCTGGTGAACGAAGCGGGAGAGCCCGTGGCGAAGGAGGCGCTGGGGGTGGTCATGGTGGTTCTCTCGGCCATGAGCAATCCCTCGTTGCTGCTGACCAATCTGGGAGTCTGGCTGCCCAATACGGTTCTGCTTCTGACCATCGCTTTTCTGACCTGGTACCAGCAGCATCTTTCCGCTTCGGGCAACCCTCAGATGGCCATGATGAACTGGTTCATGCCCATTTTCCTGACGTGGATCTGCCTCTCTCTGCCGGGCGGCGTGCTGCTCTACTGGGGAGTTTCTTCTCTCATGGGCGTGGTGCATCAGCTTTTCGTCATGCGGCGGACCAGCCTGGAGATGCAGGAAAAACCCGTTCTGCTGCAGGAAAAACCCGCTCATAAGGACGAGTGAGGTCTTCCTGTTCGGGGCTGGAGCGCGGAGTGACCTGGCGAGGCAGTGGATTTTGCAGAGGAGTGGATATGAGGAGAGACTCCGGGAGGTGACTCCGGGAGAGGATTCTGAGAGAAGGTTATGAAAGAAGGTAGTATCGTGGAGCAGGATACGCATCTCATCATCGAGGCCCCCTCTCTCGAAGAGGCGCTGGAAGAGGCGTCGAGGCGCTGGAACGTGCCGGCAGGAAGTCTGAGGGCGGAGGTCGTCGGCGAAGAAAAAACTTTTTTCGGTCTCTTCGGCAGGAAGCTGAAGGTACGGATCGAACCTGTAAAATCTTTGCTGTTGCTGAAAAGCAGCGCGTTTCTTTCCGATCTTCTGGCCCATATGGAGCTGTGCGCTGAACCGGAGTTCTGCGAAGAAGAAAACATGATCGGAATAGAAGGACAGGACGCGGACATTCTCGTGGGACGTCACGGGGATGGCCTGAAAGCTATGGAATATTTGCTCAATCTTGCTCTCCGTTCCCCCGGGGAGGAGCCGAGAGTCCGCCTTGATTCCGGAGGATATCGGGACCGTCGCAGAAAGAGCCTGGAACGCCTGGCCGAGGCGACGGCCCGCAGAGTTGTCCAGCGGGGAGCGCCGCTTCGTCTCGAACCGATGCTGAGCTGGGAACGATGGGTCATTCACACGACTCTCAAGGATCGTGACGACGTGGAAACTCAGTCCGTCGGAGAGTCTCCGGAGCGGAAGGTGGTCGTCATTCCGAAACTGGGCGCCGCCGAGCGCAGAGAAAGCACCCGTCCCGCCGGGAAAAGCGGTCTTCGCAGAACGCATTACAGGAGGTGACCATGTATCCGGTTCTTTTCAGCGCGGGGAGTATTCAGATTCAAACGTATTACGTGATCTGGTTTATCGCTCTGTCCCTTGCGATGATGTGGAGCGTCCGTCGTTTCAGGCTCTATGGCGTGGACGAGGACGAGGGGAGACGCGTGATTGGCTGGGCGTTTCTCGGTATGCTCTTCGGAGCGCGGGCTTTTGAATATATCTGGAACTTTTCCGCCTATTGGAAGACGCCGTCTCTGTTCCTCGACATGGACCGGGGGGGGCTGTCGGAGGTGGGCGCTTTTTGCGGCGCTTTTCTCACGGCGTTGCTTCTGTGCCGGAACAACCCGAAAATTTCCATGGGACGGCTGTGTTCGGTGGTCTCCCTTCCGGCGATTTCCACGATGGCGGTGGGGCGTTGGGGATGTTTTTTCGCCGGATGCTGCGTGGGCAAAGTAAGCTCTCTGCCCTTTGCGGTCCATTTTCCCTATGACTCAGCCCACGTCCTGCGTCACGCAACTCAGCTCTACTATTCTTTTTTCTCCTTCGCCATTCTGATGGGGCTTCTGTGGCTGGAACGGAAAGCCTTTCGGCGGAAAATCGCCCCGAGTCGGTCTCCTGTGGCGCCGGCGGGGCTTCTTCTTTATTCGCTGATGCGGCTTTCGGTGGACCCCCTGAGGACGGAAAGCGGGTCGGAGGGACTCGTGCTTTCCCATTGGATCTTGCTGGCGACGATGCCCCTCGAAGCCGTCTGGCTAATGAAAGCAATGAAAGAATAAGCAATGAAAGAATGAAAAGAAAAACGCGCTCCTGCTGAACCTCGATGTCGTAAAATCGTAAAGTTTTTTTGTCAGGGAGGTGTGATATATGAAAATTTTGAAAAAAGGAATCGGAACGGCGCTGGTGCTGATCCTGTGTTTCTTCGTGACGGAGCGGGCCTCTTTCGCCGCTTCTCGAAGCGTTCGATCGGACAATCCGGTCGTCGAAATTGTGAAAAACGACTCTCCGGCGGTTGTCAATATCGATGTGGAAACGGTTTCCAAATCCTCTTCTCTGCCTTCGCCCTTTCGGGACGCCCCTTTCTTCAAAGAATTTTTCGGTGATGATTTTAAGCGTTTTTCCCGATCTGTCCCCATGAAGGGCAGAGGGTCGGGCTTCATCGTCTCCAAAGAAGGTCAGATCGTCACCAACAACCACGTGGTGGAAGGCGCGGATAAAATTACGGTGACGCTGGCGGACGGAAAGGTCTACGTGGCCACGGTGCTGGGTCGGGATCCCACCTTCGACCTGGCGGTGATTTCCATTCATCCGGACGTGGATTTGCCGGTGCTGACCCTGGGAGATTCGGACGCCGTCGAGGTGGGCGAGTGGGTGGTGGCCATCGGAAATCCCTTTGGCCTGGAGCACACCGTGACGGTGGGGGTGATTTCCGCAAAAAACCGCAGCCTCCACACCCGAGAGGTGAACTTCGACGGTTTTCTGCAGACGGACGCGGCCATTAATCCGGGAAACAGCGGCGGCCCCCTGCTGAACATGGACGGCGAGGTCATCGGAATCAACACGGCCATCGTTCCTTACGCCCAGGGGCTGGGGTTCGCGATTCCCGTCAACATGGCGAAGCAGATCATGGACGACCTGGTGACCTACGGCAAGGTCAAGAGGGGCTGGCTGGGAATTGCCGTGCAGAACCTGACGGAGGAGTTCGCCGAGGCCTATGGAGTGGAGGCGGAAAAGGGCGTCATCGTGGGGGACGTTTTCGAGAACTCCGCCGCTTCGAGGGCGGGGCTGCTTCGGGGCGACGTCATTGTGGAGGCTCAGGGCAAACCCGTGACCGACGTGCAGGGTTTCGTCAGCCTGGTGCGGTCTCAGACCCCGGGCTCCGAGCTGAAGCTGAAGGTCCTTCGGGGAGGCAAAACAACGCTCATAACGGCAAAGCTCGACGAAATTCCCGAGTCGGAGGGGGGAGTCGCCTCGTCTTCCGGCAAACGTTCGTCCTCTGACGTCTTCAAAAAGGCCGGACTGACCCTGTCGAAGCTGACCTCCGACCTGCGCCGCCGCTACGGAACAGAGCGGGAAAAGGGCCTGGTGGTCACGGAGGTGGAAGAGGGTTCTCCCGCCCAGTCCGCGGGGCTGCGGGAAGGGGACCTGATCCTGGAGGTCAACGGCAAAAAAATAGAAAGCGATTATCCCGAAGGAACCCCGGGAGAGGGTAAATCCGTCGTTCTCCTGGTGGAGCGGGAGGGGCGCACCTTTTTCGTCTCTTTAAAAATGAAATGAAAAAAAAGACGGATAAAAAAAGGATGGTTTACACCCCTTCGCAACAATGGTACAATTCGATAGATTGTAAGCTGGGCGAGTAAAGGCGCCCGGTAAAATTTTTTATGGTAAAGGAGCGTTCTTATGGCAACGCGGAGAGAACCACGTTTTAAACTTTCCCGTCATCTGGGAGTGAATGTCTGCGGTCACCCCAAGGCTCTGAAGCGGACGGACACCAAAAAACCCGTTCGGAGCGGACAGAAAGTTTCGGAGTACGGTCAGCAGCTTTTGGAAAAGCAGAAGATCAAGGCCTATTATGGCATTCTGGAGCGTCAGTTTGCCCGTTATTTCGAGATTTCCAAAAAGAGCTCCGAAATGACCGGCGTCGCTCTGCTGAAGGCGTTGGAGTGCCGTCTGGACAACCTGGTTTATCGCATCGGTTTTGCCCGATCGATTCGTCAGGCCCGTCAGCTCGTCACCCACGGACATATTTTGGTCAACGGGGCCAAGGTGGACATTCCCTCCTACGGGGTGAAGGTCAGCCAGGTGATTTCCCTGAAGGAAAAATCCCGCACCAATCAGGTGCTGCAGGACAACTTCCAGGGGCTGGTTTCCTTCAGCGTCCCCTATCTGGAGAAGAATAAGGACCAGTTCAGCGGCAAGCTGATTCGCGAACCTCAGCGCAGCGAGCTTCCCATTGAGGTCAACGAAATCCTGGCGGTTGAGCTCTATTCCAAGTAGAGCGCCCCTGCTTCCTTTTTCTTCTTCTCTGCTTTCTTCCCCGCCCTCTCCTGAAAACTTTTATAAAACCCGGCAGTCCGGAATTTCGGGCCCGCCGGGTTTGTTGTTTCTCCTGTCCGTATCACTCGAAGGAGGGGCTTCTCCAGGTGATCCGTCCGCTGCACATGGTCATGGCCACCGTAATATCCCGAATATCGGCGGGACTGACCAAAAAGGGATCCTCGTCCAGGACCACGAGGTCGGCGTCCTGACCTTCCCGGAGCTCCCCCCGCCGTCTTTCGTTGCCTCCGTGCCAGGCTCCGCCCCAGGTGTAAAGGGCGACGGCCTCCGCCACGGACAGCCTTTCGTCGGGAACCCAGCCTCCTTCGGGTTCGCCGTCCGGGTCCTGACGCGTGATCGCCGCGTGAATGCCGGTCAGGGGCCGCAGGTCCTCCACGGGGGCATCCGAGCCCCCCGACAGGACGATACCCCTTCTCATCATGGACTTCCATCGATAACTGGCCATGGCCTTCTCCTCGCCCAGGCCGGCGATGGCCATTTCCCGGTCGGAGGGTACGAAGCAGGGCTGAACGGCCGCTCCCACGTGGAGGTTTTTCATTCGATCCAGCTGGCGGTCGTCGGCGACCTGGGCGTGAATGACGATGTGGCGGGTGGTGTTGGGGTAGGCCGCCTGAGCCGCTTCGAAGGCGTCGAGGCACATATCAAGGGCGCCGTCTCCGATGGCGTGAGCGGCCACCTGCATCCCCGAGGAGTGAGCGATCCGGACCATTTCGTTCAGTTTGTGGGGGTCGTAAAGGGGCATTCCCCGTTTTCCGGGAGTGTCCTCGTAATCCCTGCGCAAAAAGGCGGTGCGTCCCCCCAGGGAACCGTCGGTCAGAAGTTTCACCGGACCGATCTGATACAGAGGCGTTCCGTCCCCTGTGCGCAGTCCCTCCGCAAGAAAGGCCAGTAAATCCTCCGGTTCGGGCAGCAAAAACTGCTGACGCACGCGAAAGAGCAGACGGCCTTCGTGTTCCGCGCCGGTGTAAAAGGCGATGAGCCGGCGGAAATCGTGGTCGAAAGCTCCCATGTCGTCGGTGTTCAGCTGAGTCAGGCCAAAGCTGGCGGCCAGAGGGCTGTATTCGTCGAGAAGACGAAAGGCGTCGTCGTCGCGCAGTTTGGGCATACGAGCCTGGACCCAGGAAATCGCCCCTTCCGTGACGATGCCGGAGAGCTCCCCGCTGGAATCCGTTTCGAAGGAGCCTCCCTCGACCCGGGTGTTTCTCGTAACGCCGAGGACGTTGAGGGCCGCCGTGTTCAGGAGGGCGACATGTCCGCACACGCGGGTCAGCAGTACCGGGTTGCGGGGAACGATGCCGTCGATATCGTGGCGGTTGGGCAGACGGCCGTCGGCCATGCGGGCGTGGTTCCAGCCCCGTCCCCGATACCACTCGTTCTCGGGCAGGGGCCGTTCTTCCACGTAGGCCGCCAGGGCTGCGCAAAAATGCTGAATGGACCTGCAGTCGCCGAGTTTCAGCGTTTCCTGGGACTGCATCCAGCTCATGAAGTGCATGTGCGAGTCCGCAAAGCCCGGGAAAACGGCGCGTCCTTTCAGGTCTACAAACGCGGCCTCCCTTTGTGGGAGAATGTCGGAGATCCCTCCTGTCCTGGAAATCATCCCTCCCTCGATCAAAAGGGCCTCCGCCGTCCCCTGGGGGGTGTGAATCCGTCCGTTTACAAGCACGGTCTTGCTGTACATGCTCTTCCGCCTCCTCTGTCGCGGTCATGGTGTCGCTGTCGAAGTGATTATAACGCAGGTTATGCCGCTCACGGAGACCGGAAACGAATTTTCCCCGCGGACTCCGGCTTGTCGTCGGTTTTGTGCTATTATTGACAAACATATTTTTTGCTGTACGGTGGGGAGAAAAGCCCTGTATAATTAAATGGAAAATGCGATGGCAATGAGAAAAAAGCAATGAGAAAAAAGCGGCTGCAGAAAATGGGTCTGCATGAACGGCGCGGAGGTGCGGATATTTATTGTGGGATCGACGGCGGACTGCGACAGGGGCGGCAAAGTGAGCGGTGAACTGTACGACGGAAAAAACGGTACGGATCGAAGGGAGCGTCATTTTTTCGACGAGCTTGTCTCCATTACAGAGCTCCTGAGGAGTCCGGAGGGATGCCCCTGGGACAGAGAACAGAAGCTGGAGGACCTGCGCGCCTATATCGTGGAAGAGGCCTATGAACTGGCGGAGGCCATTACCGAGCGGGACATGAACAACGTGCGGGAGGAATCCGGCGACCTCCTGCTGCAAATCGTTTTTGCCGCTTCTCTGGCGAAGGAAGAAAAGGCGTTCGGTATCGAAGACGTGGTCCGTACGGTGTGCGACAAGCTGGTACGGCGGCATCCTCATGTTTTCAGGGATGTCGCGGTGGAGAACAGCGACGACGTCATGCGCAACTGGGAGCAGATAAAACAGGAGGAACGACGGGAGAAAAAGCAGGAAACGTCGCTTCTGGCCGGAGTGCCCAAAGGACTGCCGCCTCTGGTGAAGGCGTACCGTATGCAGGGAAAGGCGGCCCATGTGGGCTTCGACTGGCAGGGTGAGGATACGTCGCCGCTTTTCGCGAAGCTGGAGGAAGAGATTCAGGAGCTTCGGGAAGCCCTTGCCTCCGGCGATGCGGACGGGGTGGAGGATGAACTGGGAGATCTGCTGTTCATGACGGTGAACCTGGCCCGGCACGTGAAGGTCAATCCGGATGCGGCGCTTTCCCGGGCCTGCGGAAAATTCGCCTCCCGCCTGCGGAAGGTGGAAGGCGAGGCGGAGGCCCGGGGCCTTCGGCTGAACGAGTGCTCCCCGGAGGAACTGGACGAACTCTGGAGGCGGGCGAAGAAAAACGAAGCGAGCTCTGAAGTCTGAAGCTGAAGTCTGAGGTCACGAATATAAAAATGGATATGAAGAGAGTCCTGCAGGGATTCTTTTGAGGAGGGGCAATGATGGCACAGGAGAAAAAGAACGGGAAAGCGTATAATTCCGGAGAAACGGTGGAGAAAAAAGCGGAAGGCGCGACTTCGGGCGAGCCTCGCGGGGAAAAACAGGAGAAGCAGGAAAAGCAGCCGCAGCGCAGAGCGATGATCATGGAAACGGCCCTTCGCGACGCCCATCAGTCGCTTTTCGCCACGCGAATGCGCACGGACGACATGATTCCGATACTCGAAACGATGGACGAGGTGGGCTATCACTCCCTGGAAATGTGGGGAGGGGCGACCTTCGACACCTGTATGCGCTTTCTGGACGAAGACCCCTGGGAGAGGCTGAGGGCTATCCGGAAGCGCATCAAAAAAACGAAGCTCCAGATGCTCCTGCGGGGACAGAACCTGGTGGGATACCGCCATTACGCGGACGACGCGGTTCGGGAGTTCGTGAAACGGACCGTGGGCAACGGTATGGACATCATCCGCATTTTTGACGCGCTGAACGACCTGCGCAACGTGGAAATCGCGGCGGATCAGGTGAAAAAGGAAGGGGCGCACCTGCAGATGTGCATTTCCTACACCCTGTCTCCGGTCCACACCCTGGACGCCTTCGCGAAGATGGCCTTCGATATGACCCAAATGGGGGCCGACTCCATCGCCATAAAGGACATGGCGGGCCTTCTGAACCCCGTGGACTGCGTCAGCCTCGTAAAGGCGATCAAGGCGAAGACCGACGTGCCCATTCAGCTTCACTCCCATTACACCAGCGGCATGGCGTCCATGGCCTATTACGCCGGCCTGGAGGCGGGGGCTTCCATTGTGGATACGGCGATTTCCCCGCTTTCCATGGGAACCAGCCAGCCCCCCACGGAGTCTCTGGTGGCGTCCCTGGCGGGAGGCCCGCTGGATACGGGAATCAGCCTGGAAAACCTCGTCCCCGTGGCGGAATATTTCAAGAAAATTCGGGAGAAGTACAGCAGCCTGATCACGGACATTGGAGGCGTCAATATCAATATTCTCCGGTATCAGATCCCTGGAGGCATGTACTCCAACCTGGCCAACCAGCTCAAGGAAGTGAACGCCCTGGACAAGCTGGACGATGTTTTGAGAGAGGTTCCGGTCGTGCGGAAGGCCATGGGTTATCCTCCTCTGGTGACGCCCACCAGTCAGATCGTGGGCACTCAGGCCGCGCGAAACGTTCTGTCGGGAGAGCGGTGGAAGCTCATTTCCAAGGAAGTGAAGCAGTATTTCCTTGGCTATTACGGCACCGCCCCGGCGCCTTTGGATCCGGAGGTGCAGAAACTGGCCATAGGGGACGAGACCCCCATCACCTGCCGTCCCGGCGAAAAAATCCCTCCTGAAATGGCGGAGGCCGAGAAAGACGCCGCGGCCTGGTCGTTGCAGCCGGAGGACGCGCTTTCCTGGCTGATGTTCCCGCAGGTGGCCAAGGATTTCCTTCCCAAAAAATACGCGCGCGCCACGAAAAGGGATGTGGGTCTGAACGAGCTGGTCGACGACGCCGCGTACCCCGTATAGCGAGGAAAGGAAACGAATGGCGTCAGGAGAAACCATGCCGGCCGCCTGGTCGGAGAATGTGGAAATAACGGGAGAAGGCGCGATGCTGCGTATCTCGGGGGCCAACGATGAAAATCTGGAGGCCATCGAAGCGCGCTATCCCGTGAATCTTGTGGCGCGGGGGTGTCGCATTCAGATCAACGGCCCCGACGAAGAGCCGGTGAAAATCGTTTCCAATCTGCTGCGGCAGCTTTCCGCGGTGGCCGGGAAGGGATACGACGTGCATCCCACGGATGTGAGGCACGCCATGGACGCACTGGCGGAAGGCGGTGAACTGCACCTGGAAAGCCTTTACTCGGATGTCATCTGTACGACTGCCAAGGGGAAACCCATAAGGGCCAAAACGGCGGGACAGCGTGCTTACGTGCAGGCCATTCGCGAAAACGACATCCTTTTTGCCGTGGGACCGGCGGGGACGGGAAAAACCTATCTGGCGGTCTGCGAGGCGGTTTCGATGCTGAAATCGGGAAACGTCACCCGGGTGATTCTCGTGCGCCCCGCGGTGGAGGCCGGGGAGAGCCTGGGCTTCCTTCCGGGGGACCTTCGGGAGAAAGTGGAGCCTTACGTCCGTCCTCTGTACGACGCCTTCTACGAGCTTCTTTCCCCTGAGCGGTTCGCCCGGTACGTGGACAAGGGAGTCATTGAGATCGCTCCTTTGGCCTATATGCGGGGACGCACCCTGAACGAGAGTTTTATTATTCTGGATGAAGCTCAGAACACCACTCCCGAACAGATGAAGATGTTTCTGACCCGCCTCGGCTTCGGGTCGAAGGCCGTGGTCACGGGCGACGTGACGCAGATCGACCTTCCCTCGGGCAGGGAATCGGGGCTGAACTGCGTGCGCTCCATTCTGCAGGGCATTCCGGGGATCGATTTTTTCGACCTGACTCACGCGGACGTGGTGCGTCACGAAATTGTGCAGAAAGTCGTCCAGGCTTACGAGCGATATGAACAGCGGCACAGGTCATAAATCCGGTCCCCCGGAGCGGAGGGTGATCCGTAAACTCTACAGGGCCTACGGCATCCCCGTCCTTCTTCTGCTGCTGGTGGGAGGAGCTGTTGTGGCGCTGCAGTGGCTCTACGCTTCTGAGCGGTACAGTTTTTCGGAGGGAAAACTCTCTCCCCGTACCTACAGCGTCGTCACCCCGATGAAATACACCGACCTGGGCATGACGGGGACGCTGAAGAGCGCGGCCGAAAAAGCCGTGGCAGGGGTTGTGATTCGGGACGTAGGGGTT
This sequence comes from Synergistaceae bacterium, assembly GCA_031272035.1. Lineage (NCBI taxonomy): Bacteria > Thermotogati > Synergistota > Synergistia > Synergistales > Synergistaceae > Synergistaceae bacterium. Next base: position 28,621 of record JAISUO010000038.1, on the reverse strand, counting down.
CTTGAGCGCATGAACGAACGGCTGGACGAATTCCGGAACGCCCTTCTCGGCGGCAATAAAAGCGGCAATAAAAAAGAGAAGGAAAAGGAAGACGCTTCGTTTTCCCCGGAGCTGCTGGAGGCGCTGCGTGGGCTTCCCGAGGAACGTCGGGAGATTCTTTTGGATTTCGCCGGTCAGACGGGACGGACGTATTTTCAGAAGGTGGCCTCCGCGGACATGCCGGTTCCGGGGCAGGACTCCACCGAGCTCTGGGCGGAAATCAACAAACTCGAACTGTCGGACGAGGAGCAGAATCTTCTCTACCAGGTAATTCTGACGATTCTCGATTTTCATTACCGGGTGGACTCCCAGCTGACGACGATGGTGCGAAACGTCGTAGGAGGCGCGGTGCCCCCCGTGGAGCGCCGGCTGGAGGTGGGGAGCGTCATCGTGGAGCGGGGGCAGATGATCACGCCTCAGATCGCGATCCTGCTGAGGCTCCAGGGGTATACGGAAGACGCCTTCCCGGTGGTCCAGCTGATCGTAGTGGCTCTGTTGCTGCTCATCCTGCCCATGTGGCTGGACATTTCCATCGGAGATGTGATTTACGACAGACCTTCCTGGGGCTGCATCGTCTTCGTGTTCGGCCTGGGGTGGGTCTGCGAGGCGGCGGCGTCCCATCTCAACACCCCGGGAGCGGGCATTCTGGCCTCGGTGATGATGGCTTATCTTTGTATGCCCTGCCGGATGGCTTTCAACGTCTGTATGGCCGGAGCGGCTTCGGGGGTGTTCCTGATTACGGGATTGTCCGTTTACAGTACCCTGTTGCTGGTGATCTCCAGTTTGCTGGCCCCCATGGCGGGATATTACGCTCTGTCCAAAATAGAATCCCGGGAACACCTCGTGTACAGGGTTTTCCTGCTGGCGCTTCTCCTGGCTCTGGCAAAGGTGCCTATCCTGTGGCTTCAGGGGTACCCCATCACCGTGGAAACTCTCCGGCTGAGCCCTCTGGGAGAAACCTGGCGCATGTGCGGACGGTTTCTTCTGTTTGACCTGGCGACGACGTTTCTGGCGATTTCTCTCCTGCCCATGATCGAGGGGTACATCGGGGTTTTTTCCGTTTTGAGAATGAGAGAGCTGAGTCATCCCTCCAGCCCTCTGCTCCGGAAACTGCAGGTGGAGGCCCCCGGTACCTATCATCATTGTCTGATGATCGGGACTCTGGCGGAGGTTGTGGCGGAGGAGCTGCACATCAATGAAAATCTTCTGAAGACGGGAGCCTATTACCACGACATCGGAAAAATGCGTCACCCCCGCTTCTTCGTGGAGAACCAGAGGGGCGGCGAAAATATTCACGATACGCTGTCTCCCACGCTTTCGGCGCTGGCCATCATCGCCCACGTTCGGGACGGTCTGGAAATGGCCGCCGAGTTCGGGCTGCCCAAAAAGGTGAAACAGTTCATCTCGGAACATCACGGCACCACGTCTCTCGCCTACTTCTACAGAAAGGCCAAAGCCGCGGGGGAAAATGTGGACATCGACCAGTTCCGGTATCCGGGGCCCAAACCCCAGTCACGGGAGACGGCGCTTCTGATGCTGCTGGATTCCTCGGAGGCCGCCATGCGCGCGGAAGGCAAAAAAATTCAGACCATCCTTGACATTCAGGAGGTTATTGAACGGGTCATCGCCCTCAAGCAGGCGGAGGGGCAGCTCGACGACGTGAATCTGACGTTTCGGGAGCTGACCCGGATAAAAGAGGCTCTTCTCAGAGCTTTTCAATCCATGTATCATACCAGGAGAGTCAAAGAAATCAAAGAGAACAAAGACAGCAAAGAAAATCAGGAAAATCGGAAAGAACAGGCGGGAAAAGCCTGAATGGCCCGTTTGGGAAGGAGTCAGTGGCAGTGAAGCTGTTGTTGCATGTCGACGCGACGGAAGAAGGCGATCCGCAAAGTTGGCGGAAATGGACGGATTTACTGAGTCCGGACGTGATCGGAGAATTTGGAAAAGTTTTCGGAGAAGAACTGACGTTATTCTGCCCGGAAGCGGAGCGTTATGGCGTGGCGGAAATTTCCGTGTCCTTTTCGAGTGAAGCGGACATGCGGGAAATCAATGAAAATTTCCGGAATATGGACGAGGCGACGGACGTTCTTTCCTTTCCCCTGTGGGAGGAGGACGGCCGTTTTGTTCCGGCGCCGGAGGTCCCCGAGCTGCTTCCCCTGGGGGACATCGTGATTTGTCCCGAAGAAGCGGGCCGGCTCCATGAAGGTCTTTCTCCCGCAGGGGGCCTGTGCCTGATGCTGGCTCATGGTTTTTTGCATCTTCTGGCCCAGGACCATGACACGCCGGAAAAGGAAGCGGCCATGTGGGAATGGCAGGATCGCATTCGAACCAGGCTTCTGGACGTTTTGAGGACGGCGGAGGGGGCCCGGTGATGGAGGGCGTGCTGAACGGAGCTCTCCTGTCCGCGCTGAAGGGCCTTTTGTGGCTGGGTATTCTGCTGGTTCTGTCGGCCTGCTGCAGCGCCGCCGAAACGGCCATTACCACCACGGGGCGGGGAAAACTCCTGGCTCTGCAGGAGACGCATTCGTTTTACCGGTCGTTTTTGCAGTGGATAATCGACGACGTGCAGAGGGCTCTGACCCTGTGCCTGATCGCGAACAACATCGTCAACATCGGGGCCAGCGCGCTGGCGACGACGCTGGCTCTGCATATCTTCGGGCAGGGGGCGCTGATTTGGGTCGTGCCTGTCCTGACGATTTTCATCGTTATTTTTGGTGAAATTTTGCCGAAAAGCATCGCCATGATTTATTCAGAACGAATTCTCCTGATTTTTTCGCCGGTTTTGCGGATTTTGGGTTTTCTGGCCTGTCCCTTCACCTGGCTGATGCAGATCAGCGTCCACTGGATCGGCTGGCTTTTCAAGGTCGATCTGAAACGGCAGAGTCCCTTCGTCACCCGGGAGGAAATCGAGCAGGTCGTCAACATCGGCGAGGAAAGCGGGGCTCTGGAGGCCATGGAGCGCCGCATGATTCACGGCATCATCGACTTCGAGGACACCCGCGCCTACGAAATTATGGTTCCCAGGGTGGATATGGTGGCCGTGGAGGACACGGAAACCATCGGCAGCGCCATGAAGGTTTTTATCGAACACGGCCACTCCCGCCTTCCCGTGTACAACGACAACTCCGACAACATTGTGGGGATACTCTACGTCAAGGACACTCTGAAGCTCCTTCTGGCCTCCGAACTGGACCAGCCCGTGAGTTCCCTGATGCGTGAACCCAAATTTGTCCCCGACAGCATTCGTACGGTGGAGCTGCTGGAATCCATGCGGAGGGATCACATTCACATCGCCGTGGCGGTGGACGAGTACGGAGGCATTTCCGGCATCGTCACCATGGAGGACCTGCTGGAGGAGATCGTCGGGGAGATTCAGGACGAGTACGACCAGGAAACGCCCGACCTTCTGGAGGATGAGGACGGTTCTTATCTCGTGCAGGGGACCATGAGCCTTGAGGACCTGAGCGAGGCGCTGAACTATCCTTTCCGCTCCGAGGACGCCGAGAGCATCGCGGGGCTGGTGCTTTCTCTGGCGGGCAAGTTTCCCGAGGACAACGACGAATTCGAGTATGGAGACTGGATCATCCGGGTGGTGGACCTCGAAGAGCACCGCATAAAACTGCTTCGCCTCACGAGGAAACCCAAAAGTACGGGGGAAGATCAATGAGCGAAACGAGAACATCTGACGCCGAAAATTTTCAGTGGCCCCGGTCCGGCGTCGGCGCGGAAGAACTGCTTGAAAAAGCCAGAACGGCGGCGGAGAACGCTTATGCTCCCTATTCCGGATTTCGCGTGGGGGCGGCGCTCATGACATCGGACGGCTCTGTTTTTTCCGGCTGCAACGTGGAAAACGCCTCCTATGGAATGAGTATCTGCGCTGAACGTAACGCCGTAGGAGCCATGATCGTCGCGGGACACCTCGATCCCGTGGTCATCGCCGTAACGGGAGGCGAGAACGGCGAACCCTGCCCTCCCTGCGGGGCCTGCCGGCAGGTGCTGCTGGAGTTCAACCCTGATCTCCGCGTGGTGCTGGAATCGCCTGAAAAGATTCTCATATTGCGGGTGGATCTGCTTTTGCCTCTGACCTTTTCCCTGATGAAAAAAAATTGAGGTCCCATGTCTGAAAAAATAATGCGGTGCGGCGTCGTCGCTCTCATGGGCCGTCCGAACGCGGGAAAGTCCTCCCTTGTCAACGCCCTTCTGAAGAGCCGGGTGGCCATCGTCTCTCCCAAACCGCAGACGACCCGCAACGCCGTGCGATGCATTTACAACGACGACAGGGCTCAGATCGTTTTTACGGACACGCCGGGAGTTCATATTCCCAAAAATAAACTGGGGCGGTTTCTGGCGGATTCCGTTTTCGACGCGCTGGAAAATGCCGACGCGATCTGCTGGCTGGTGGACGCCTCCGACCGGAAGATGAGCCCCGAAGACCAGGAAGTTCTGAGAATACTGGAAGAAGTGGACCGACCGGTGATTCTGGTGATCAACAAGTGTGACCTGAGCGATGCGTCCCGAGCCCTGGAGCTTTACGGCAAAACCCGTTCCTTCGCCGGAGTGGCGACCCTGTCGGCCCTTCGCGGAACCGGCGTCAGGGAGCTGATCGACTGTCTCCTGCCTTTTTTGCCCCAGGGGGAACCCTGGTACGACCCCGAAATTCTCATGGACACCACGGAGCGTTTTCTCGCGGGGGAAATCATCCGCGGTCAGCTGCTGTCTCTTCTTCGGGACGAAGTTCCCCACTGCACCGCCGTGGAAATCGAGGAATACAAAAGCCCGGAGGAATATCCGGACCGGAAAAAACTCTACGTTCGGGCGAACCTCATTGTGGAGACCGGAGGGCAGAAGGCCATCCTCATCGGCGAAAAGGGAAACATGCTGAAGAACATCGGCCGGGGAGCGAGACTCGAACTCGAAAAAATCACAGGACATCCCGTGTATCTGGACATCTGGGTGAAGGTCTCCCCGGGATGGCGTCAGTCGGACCTGGTGCTCCGAAGGCTGGGTTATGCCTGATGACAAAACGCTTTTGAGTCGAGGGACCCGAACGCATGGCTGAAACAGGACGCGGCCTGGGCCGGCAGGGCTTCGAAACAGCCTCGGGCGTGGTGCTTCATCGTCGCGTCGTGAGAGAGGGAGATCTGCTGCTCACGCTTTTTTTGAGAGGGCTGGGGAAGATTCGGGTCTCCGCCGGAGGGGCGGCCTCGGGGAAGGTGCGTTTTGGCGGCGGCACGGAGCCTCTGGTGTGGGGAAGTTTTGGCCTCTACAGGGACAGAATCGGCAACTTTCGCCTCAAAAACGCGGACGTCGCCGACGATCTGCTGAAGCTGCGGGGGAGAGCGGAGTCCCTTTTTGCGGGGGTGCGATGGGCAAAGCTGCTGCTCGCCCGTCTTCCGGAGGAGGAGGGTGCGGACGACCTCCTGACGGCCCTGTACTGGGATATGAAGCTCCTCGAGGGGCGGGAATTTCCCGTGCAGGTGGTGAATTTTCATTTTTTGTGGCGCTGGCTGAAACTTTGGGGACTGGCCCCGGACCTGACCCTCTGCGTTCGCTGCGGAAAAAAGCTGGAGGCGGCCTTTTGGACGGAAGACGGACTTCGCTGCGAAGACTGTTCTCCCCAAAAGGGCGGATGGGCGCTTTCCCCCGGGGAGACGGCCGGCCTGCGGGTCATCGCCGGAATGAAGGCCTCCGCCGTTGTGGCTGCCCGGGAGACCCGACCCGACCTTCCGGAACCGGACCTCTTTCCGAAGCGTCTTTTTGACGACGCGGCCCGTCGCCTGGAGGGGCTTTTGGAGGAAATCTGAAGGACACGACTCCCTGTTGCATTGTGGGCGGGCCGTCGGGGATAAAATATATGAAAAATTGAGATATAATTAACCATTCATCCGTTCTGCTTTGTTTTATTTTGTTTGCAGAGTTTTAAGGGGAGGCATACAGGTTGAATTTTCAGGATATTTATTTCAGGCTCGAACGTTTTTGGGCGGAGCAGGGGTGCGCCGTGCAACAGCCCTACGACATGGAGGTGGGGGCGGGAACCATGAACCCCGCCACGGCCCTTCGGGTGTTGGGCCCCGAACCCTGGCGGGTGGCCTATGTGGAACCCTCGCGTCGGCCCACGGACGGACGCTACGGCGAAAATCCGAACCGTCTGCAGCACTATTATCAATATCAGGTTATCATCAAACCCGCTCCCGCCAACATACTGGATCTTTATATCCAGAGCCTGGTGTCGCTGGGAATCGACCCCGCCGAACACGACATTCGTTTTGTGGAGGACGACTGGGAGAACCCGACGATCGGCGCCTGGGGGCTGGGCTGGGAGGTTTGGCTGGACGGGATGGAGATCACTCAGTTCACCTATTTTCAGCAGCTGGGCGGAATCGACATGGAGCGGGTTCCGGCGGAAATCACCTACGGCCTGGAGCGCATCGCCATGTACGTTCAGGGAGTGGAGAACGTCTACGATCTGACCTGGACGGGGAAACTCTCTTACGGAGACGTCCATTTGAAAAGCGAGATCGAGTATTCACATTATAATTTCGAAATCGCGGATACGGTCATGCTTTTTCAGCTTTTCAACATGTACGAGGCGGAAGCGGGCCGGATACTGGAAGCGGGTTTCGTTCAGCCGGCCTATGACTACGTTCTGAAATGTTCTCACGCCTTCAACCTGCTGGATGCCCGAAACGCCATCAGCGTCACGGAGCGCACCGGCTACATCGGCAGAATCCGGGCGCTGGCCGGGCGCTGCTGTGAAGGTTACGTGAAGCAGCGTCAGGAGATGGGGTATCCCTTCATGGGGAAATTTGGAGAACCGGACGACAGCGCCGATCAGGGGGGGAATGCCTGATGAAACCCGAAGACAACGCGAAGGATACAAAAATCGAGGACGTCCTGCTGGAGATCGGAACGGAGGAAATCCCCTCCCGCTTTTTCGCCTCCATGATGGGGGTGTTCAGAGAGCAGGCCCTGGAACAATTCAACGGCCAGAGGATTTCTTTCCGGGATATGGAGGTCTACGGCACGCCCCGGCGCATGACCCTCATGGTTCGCGGCGTCGCCGGAAAACAGGACGATCTTGTGGCCACCTTCAGAGGGCCGGCCTGGAACGTGGCCTTCGACCCCGTGGGAAACCCAACTCGCGCTGCGGAGGGCTTCGCCAAAAGCAAAGGGGTGGACGTGGCTTCCCTGAAGGAAGTGGACGTGGAGGGCGTGCATTACGCCGCCGCGGAAGTGCGGGAAGCGGGCAGGCCCGTGGTTTCTCTGCTTCCGGAACTGCTGCCCGCCATTATCGGGAAGCTGGTTTTTCCAAAAAATATGTACTGGAGCGATCCGGGAGTGCGCTTCGCCCGTCCCATACGCTGGATCGTGGCGCTGATGGGTTCCGAGGTTGTGCCCTTCCGGTATGGAGATGTTCAAAGCGGACGCTGTTCCAGCGGACATCGCTTCAGAGGGAACAAAACCATCGAAATCCCGGACGTGGGGAGCTACATGGACCGGCTCTACGACAACAGCGTCATCCTGGACCAGGAGAAGCGGAAGCAGAAGCTGCTGACGGGAATCGCCGCTCTGGAGCACGAGTCCGGCGGCGACGTGGAGCTGGACCCCGAACTGATCGAGGAAAATCTTTATCTGGTGGAGTATCCCGTTCCCTTCGCGGGCTCCTTCGACGAGCGTTTTCTGGAGCTCCCCGAGGAGGTGCTGATCACCTCCATGAAGAAAAATCAGAAATATTTCGCGGTGCGCAGGGAAGGAAAGCTGACGAACTCCTTTGTGGGGGTCAGCAACAACCGCGCCGTGGACATGAAGACCATCCAGGGAGGCAACGAGCGCGTCCTGCGGGCTCGATTGGAGGACGCCGCCTTTTTCTGGCAGGAAGACCTCAAATATCCCCTGTCCTCCTGCGTGGATCGTCTCAAAACCATTATTTATCAGGAAAAGCTGGGTTCCGTTTATGACAAGGTGATGCGGACCCGGGAACTGGCGGGCTGGCTTTGCGCCCGGCTGGGGCTCTCCGAGCTGACTCCCCTGGTGGAGCGGGCGGCGCTGCTTTCCAAGGCGGACCTGGTGACTCACATGGTCTACGAGTTTCCGGAGCTTCAGGGCGTCATGGGACGGGAATACGCCCGGGTGAGCGGCGAGGACCCTCGGGTGGCCCTGGCCCTTTACGAGCAGTACCTGCCCCGGTACGCCTCCGACTCCATTCCCACGGACAACGTGGGAGCCATTCTGGGGCTCGCCGAGCGTCTCCACGTGGTGGTGAGCTGCCACAAGGCCGGCCTGGAGCCCACGGGTTCGCAGGATCCCTACGGACTGCGCCGGGCCGCCCGCTGCATCAACGAAATCCTCTGGGGACGGGAACTGGATGTGGACGTGGCCGCGGCCGTGCAAAATTCGGCGGCCTCCAACGAGGTGGACGAAAAAACCCTGAACCGTATTCTGGCCTTTATGGAGCAGCGGCTCCTGATGCAGATTCGGGAAAAGGGATACGACCATGAGCTGGCCGTCCTTGCGATTTCCGTGGCGAAGGAGCGGCCCCTTCAGGTTCTGCGCCTTCTGGAGGCTTTGACCAGCGTCAGGGAAGAGCCCTGGTTCGCGCCCCTGGTGACGGCGGCGGTTCGGGTGCGCAACATCCTGCAAAAGGCGGAGGCGGTATCGGACGACGTGGATCTGAATCTGGCGGTTCTGCCCCCGGAAAAGGCCCTTTTTGAGGAAATCGTCCGGTTGGAACCGCTGGTGACGGCCTCTCTGGAAAAAGACGACTGGAAGGCCCTGATGGCATCTCTGGCCGAGCTGTCGCCCGTTGTCACGAAATTTTTCGACGATGTGCTGGTCATGGACCCCGACGACAAAGTTCGCGCCAATCGTTTCTCCATTCTGAAACGCTGTGACGATCTTTTCAGGAAAGTGGGAGATCTGGGGACCTTAAAGATTTAAAAAATTTGAGATGAATTGATTTATACCAATTTGCTTTCAATTGAGTGTTAATGAAGAAGCTAATGTTTGAATATCATTGCTTTTAGCTATTCTAACTTTAGGCCTTTTACTTCAAATTGGAATTTGAAGGTGCGCATAATTTTTGCGTTGTCTTTTATGTTAATGAACGATGTGCAGTTGAAGGACAGTTTCTGCTAAATTATTGAGGGAGGTTTTGCAGTAATGACTGAGAAGTACATTTATGGTTTAAATGAAGGCAACGCCGAAATGAAAGCCCTTCTGGGAGGCAAGGGAGCCAATCTTGCGGAGATGGTTCGCAGCGGACTTCCGGTTCCTCCGGGGTTCATCATCACTACGGAAGTCTGTCTCAAATATCTGAAGGACCCCAAAATTATAGATACGATCTGGGATGGAATAAAATCCTCCGTGGCGGGTCTGGAAAAGGAAACGGGCAAGGGCTTCGGCAACAGAGAAAACCCGCTTTTGGTCTCTGTCCGGTCGGGCGCGCCGATTTCCATGCCAGGCATGATGGAGACGATTCTGAATCTGGGGCTGAACGATGCGACGGTGGAGGGACTGGCCGCCGCGTCGGGCAACCGTCGGTTCGCTTTCGACAGCTACCGCCGCTTCATTCAGATGTTCAGCAACGTGGTGGACGAGGTGGATTCCAGTCAGTTTGAACATATTCTGGAAAGCTCTAAAAAAACGTTGAAGGTCTCTTTTGACAACGAAATTCCGGCTCCTGAGCTGGAGAAAATCGTTGCTGAGTTTAAGAAAATTTATAAAAAATCTACGGGGCAGGAGTTCCCCAATGACCCCTGGATTCAGCTTCGCCGGGCCATCGAGGCGGTGTTCAAAAGCTGGAACATCCCCCGGGCCGTTACCTATCGCAAAATCAACAAGATTTCCGACGACCTGGGGACGGCCGTCAACATTATCTCCATGATTTTCGGCAACCTGGGAGACGACTGCGGTACGGGCGTCTGCTTTACGCGCAGCCCTTCCGACGGTACCCATAAGCTGTACGGCGAGTTTCTGATCAACGCCCAGGGCGAGGACGTGGTGGCGGGGATTCGCACCCCCATTCACATCGGCGAGATGGAAAAGGTCATGCCGGACATCTACAAAGAACTTTGCAAACTCACGAGTCAGCTCGAAAAATCCTACAGAGACATGCAGGACATCGAGTTCACCATCGAACGGGGGAAGCTCTATCTCCTTCAGACCCGCACGGGGAAGCGGACGGCCGCCGCGGCGGTGAAAATCGCCACGGACATGGTGAGCGAGGGCCTGATCGATCAAAAGACGGCTGTGACCCGCATTTCGCCGGAACAGGTGGAGCAGCTTCTGCACCGTCAGGTGGATAAGGACGCGAAGAAGGACGTGGTAGCCGCGGGGCTTCCGGCTTCTCCCGGCGCGGGAGCGGGGCTTCTGGTCTTCGACGCCGACGAGGCCGAGGAGTGGGCGAAGGAAGGCCAAACCGTCATCCTGGCCCGGCCTGAAACCTGTCCGGACGACATCCACGGGCTTTTCGCGTCGGCCGCCGTGGTCACCAGCCGGGGAGGCATGACCAGCCACGCGGCCGTGGTCGCACGGGGCATGGGCAAACCCGCCGTCTGCGGATGTGAGGAAATGGTGATCGATCTTGATGCCCAGACCCTGACCTCCCGTGGCCGGACCTTCAAAAAAGGCGACTTCCTCACCATCGACGGCACTTCGGGAACCGTTCTGGCGGGACAGGTGCCCCTGGTGGACGCCACCTTCGGGGACGACTTCAAAAAGATTCTGAGCTGGGCGGACGAAGCCGCGCGGCAGGAGGTTTGGGCCAACGCCGACACGCCGGAGGACGCCCGGCGCGCCAGAGAGTTCGGGGCGAAGGGCATCGGCCTGTGCCGGACCGAGCACATGTTCATGGCCACCGACCGCCTGCCCGTGGTGCAGGAACTCATCGTGGCCGACACTCTGGAAGAGCGCCTTGTGGCCCTGGACCGGCTCAAGGTGATGCAGAAGCAGGATTTTGTTGAAATCTTCAGGGCGATGGAGGGCCTTCCCGTCATCATCCGCCTTCTGGACCCGCCGCTGCACGAGTTCATGCCGAAGGAGCCCGACCTTCTGGAGGAGCTGGGCGCGCTGGAAAAGAAGGGGAAGAGCGATTCTCCCGAGGCCGCTCGTCTGCAGAAGACTTTGGCGAAGGTTCGTCAGCTCCACGAGTCAAACCCGATGCTGGGGTTCCGGGGCTGCCGTCTGGGGATGGTGTACCCGGAAATTTTCGAGATGCAGAATCACGCGATTTTCGAGGCCGTTGCCGAATTGAAGAAAGAGGGCGTGAAGGTTCATCCCGAGGTCATGATTCCTCTGGTGGGCACGAAGGCGGAAATGAAGTTCTTCCGGGAAATGTCGGACAAAATCGCCGCCGAGGTCATGGAAAAATCGGGGACGAAGTTCGACTACCTGGTGGGGACCATGATCGAGGTGCCCCGCGCCGCTCTCGTGGCGGACCAGCTGGCGGAGTTCGCCCAGTTCTTCAGCTTTGGAACCAACGACCTGACCCAGACCACCTTCGGCTATTCCCGGGACGATGCGGAGGGCAAGTTCCTGTTCCAGTACGTGGAAAAGGGCGTTTTTAAAGAAAATCCCTTCAGCGAGCTGGACCGCGACGGCGTGGGCGCGCTCATGCGCATTGCTCTGGAAAAGGGACGCGGGGTCAACCCCGGACTCTCCGTGGGAATATGCGGGGAACATGGCGGCAACCCCTCCAGTGTGGCCTTCTGCTGCTCCATCGACATGAACTACGTGAGCTGCTCTCCCTTCCGGGTGCCGGTGGCTCGTGTGGCTGCGGCTCACGCGGCGCTGGGGGCATTGAAATAGTGAGTTTGAAACAGTGAATTTGAAGTGGGGAATTTGAAGCGGCGGATTCCAATATAGAAAAGTCTGAATATAGAAAAGTCAGAAACAGTGGAATCTGAAATAATAAAAACAGGATGTTGCCGAAAAGGTTGCACAATTCGAAACTTTTTTTGCAGACAGCGGGCGTATTTGGTCGCCCGCTTTTTTATCTTCTCTGCAAATAAATTACAAATAAATTTCCAAAAAAATCATGGAATTTAGTTTCCTCTGACCTCTTTATTTGGTAAGATATTGGAAAGGTATTGATAATAAGAGCAGGGTTGTGAGGCAGACAGGCCTTTTCGGAGAGAGTACAAATTTCGTGCAGGGAGAGTGTACATACGTGAATAAATCGGACAGGTCGTTGGCAGGTGTGATTCTTGGGATTTTTGCAGTGTCTCTGATTTCTCTTTCCTGGTCCCTTTCATGGCCCGCCGGCGCGGAAGCGGCGACGAAGCGGGTCGTCAAAGGCCGGGTGGGAAGAGCCGGAGCGTCTTCGGCGACGGCTTCGGGAGCCGCGAAAAACCCCTATGTGATCCGTACGGCTTCAGACCTTGCCGCTTTCGCCCGGGCGGTCAACAACGGAAATTCCTACGCGGGCAAACATGTGAAGCTGGCCGGGGACATCGACCTCTCCGGAACGGCCTGGACTCCCATCGGAACCTCCGGGAGCGGTGGAACAAAGGCCTTCATGGGGACCTTTGACGGAGCGGGATACACCATCTGGAATTTGCGCGCGGGGGGCGCCGCCAGGTCCTCCGTGGGGCTGTTCGGCGCTCTTGAAGGGGCCACGGTGGTCCGCCTCAGCCTTCAGTCCATAGAGGTCACCGGGGAGACCAACGTGGGAGGCATCGCGGGCTTTATGAAAAAATCCCTCCTGAAGGACTGCTCGGTTTCCGGCACGGTGAGCGGCGTGTCCTCGGTGGGAGGCATCGCGGGCAGCGCGCTCTCGGGAGGGCTGGAGAACTGCTCCTTCTCCGGAACCGTTAAGGGCAGAGACGCCGCCACCGGCGGGTTGGTCGGCACAATGGACCAGGCTGCGGTGCGCGCCGCCTTCCTTAATGGAGCCACGGTGGAAGGCCGGGGAGACGTGGGCGGCATCGTGGGCGGCATTCTGTCGGGCAGCATCATCTATTGCCGCGCGGAGGGCGTTACCATCCGGGGCGAGCAGAACGTGGGCGGCCTCGCGGGCAATATTTTGGACGGCGGAGATGTGGTCCGCACGGTGTTTAAGGGACAGGTTATCGGAGAGGTCAGCGTCGGCGGAGCAGTGGGGCGCATGATGGATGGAACTCTGTCTCAGTGCGATATCGAGGGCTCCGTTCAGGGCAAACTCAACGCGGGCGGCATCGCGGGAGAGTTCGCCGGTGGACAAATGGAGACCTGCAAATCCAGTGCTTCGATTTACGGAGGCATCAATGTAGGCGGTCTTGCGGGTTACGTCTATGGCGGAAACCTGAATCGCAGCGTCAACAGCGGAACGATCAAGGGCGGTGAGGCCGTGGGCGGACTGGTGGGCAACCTGGACCGGGGAACCCTCTCCGGCGGGGAGAACACGGGCAGCGTCATTGGCTACATGCACAACAGCAGCGGGGGTGTCGTGGGAGTGAGAGGACCGGGCTCGCTGTCCGAAGCGGGCAATGTGGGCCAGGTGATACGGCGGTAACATGCGAGTTTTTATTTCAGAATAATGTAATGTTACAAAGGAAACAGAAGAATTGCTGTGTTTCCGGAAAGGAAGTTTTATCAGATGCCTAAATTAGTGGAATGCGTCCCCAACTTCAGCGAGGGACAGCGTCCGGAGGTTGTCAGCGCCATTGTTGACGCGGCGCGGGCCGTTCCGGAGGTCAGAGTGCTGGATTATTCGTCCGACCCCGCTCACAATCGCACGGTTCTTACTTTTGTCGGAGAGCCTCAGGCCGTTAAGAAAGCGGCCTTCGACTGCTGCGCGAAAGCCGCGGAACTGATCGACATGGAAAAGCACAGAGGCGGCCATCCTCGTATTGGCGCCACGGACGTCATTCCGTTCATTCCTGTCGTGGGCGTGACGATGGAGGAGTGCGTCGCCCTGGCTCACGACCTGGGGAAGGAAATCGCGGATAAGCTCTCCATTCCGATTTATTTCTACGAGGCCGCGGCGAAACGTCCTCAGATGAAGGCGCTTCCCGACGTGAGAAAAGGGGAGTACGAGGGGTTGAAGGAGGCCATAAAGACTCCGGAGCGCGCGCCGGACGAGGGGCCTCATGCCATGCATCCCACGGCGGGAGCCACGGTGGTGGGGGCGCGTCCGTTCCTGGTGGCCTTCAACATCAACCTGGACACGCCCAACGTGTCTCTGGCGAAAAAAATCGCCCAGACGATCCGGGCGGCCCGGGGAGGGTACGTGAACTGCCGCGCCATCGGGCTGCTTCTGGACGACCAGGAGATCTCCCAGGTCTCCATCAATATGACGGATTATACGTCCACTCCGCTGCACCGGGTGTTCGAGACGGTGAAATCCGAGGCGGCCCGCTACGGGATCAACGTGGTGGGCAGCGAGGTAATCGGCCTCACCCCCATGCAGGCCCTGATCGACGCCGCGGAGTTCTACCTGCGCCTCGAAGGGTTTAAGCGGGATCAGATTCTGGAGGCCCGTCTGCTGGAAGAATAACGGAAACGGACAAGAGCGAACAGAGGGGGTCCGGTGAAATCCGGGTCTCTGGCAAAAAAATCGCCGCCGGCCTGAAACAAAACAGGAATCCGGCGGCGATTGCTTTTTGGGGAGAGAGACCTCCATCGCGGAGCCTGCGCGTACGAACTCAGCGGTCGTCGAACTGCCTCAGCTCCAGGGCAAGGCACTGGGCCATGATCTGCAGGGCGGCAATGCTGTTTTGAGGCAGATGGGTGGCTTCCGAGCCCGGCTCCAGGGCGATAAACCCCTCCGTCCTGTCGTTTACCTGCAAAAGGAAAATGTAGCGCATACCCTCCATTTCGGGCCACAGAGAGAGCGCCTCATCCAGGTATGGAGGCCGTTCGGATGTTTTTGTGTCGGACAGGTCGAAAAAAATCCCGGAATTTTTGGGAAAAGGCTGAGCAGTGGAAAGCGCGCTGGAAGAAAAGGGAGTCGCGATGCCCTTTTTTTGAAAGGCCGCCGGGACATAGGCTCCGCTCTTTTGGTCCCATGCCGCGAAAAAGCAGCTGCCTTTGGGGACCAGCTCCGAAACGACGTCCGCTGAGAGCTTCAGCAGAGATTCCCGCGTTTTTTGCTCCTGCAGCAGCGACAAAGCCTTTGACAGTGAAAAAATAGCGAAATCGGCCGAGGAAACTTTCTCTTCCTTCTGCAATCCTTCAAACTGGAGCCGGTTGGTGGACAGGGCCCGGGCCGCCAGGTTGCCGAACAGTTCCAGAAAGTTCAGAGTTTCCTCCGTCAGGGCGTGGTCCCACTCCCCCAGGCAGAAGAGACGCCGATTCTCGTCCGGTATGGGCAGGACGACCCGCCAGGTGTGATCGTCCGCCTGAACGACGCGAGGCACCGGGGGGGTGAATGCCTCCGCGAATATGCCTTTGCGCTCAGGAGTTTCGATTTCGTCGCCTTCGAGGAAGGTCAGGGTTCCTCCGTCGTCTTTGAAGATGGAGATGGAGCGGGGGAAAAGGCTCTCGCGCAGAACGTCGGAGAGAAAGGCGGCGTAATAGGTGATGGGCATGGGTTCGAAGATGGCGGCCAGCGTGTTTTTGGTCGCCAGGACGATATAGGACAGACGGGAAAGGCGCGCTTCCGTGATCTCGAAGTGCTGGAAGGTCTGCCACAGGGAAATCAGACCGGCCGCGGACTGCATATCGGAGAGCAGAGAGGCTTCCGGTTTTTCCCGCAGCAGGACATAAATTGTCCAGTATATGCCGTGAATGCGTATGGCCCATGGCCAGTCTCCCTCAATCGCGGCAAAGTCCGTCTCGAACTTGCCGGCTGGAATGTGAGAGGGAAAAAACGAAGCCAGTTTTGAAGCTTTTTCTTTTACGAGCAATCCTTTTGTTTGAACACCCACCGCGTCCAGAACTTCCAGGTCGGCGTCCCGGGGTTCCAGAATCAGCGCGGCCTTTACCCGTGAAGCCAGAAAATCGACCAGCAGGTTCAGGGCTCCGCCGGAGAGAATAAAATCCATCTGTTCATAAAGTCCGTCCATGCGTAACCACCTCCGCATATAAAAACCTCGATACTGTTTATATTAGTCGATTTCACCGACACTGTCCATCTGCTATTCCAACATGAATCTCAAACTCTGTGAGATATAATGAAAAACGGGAGAAACGGAAGAAGTTTTAATATCGGCTCCGGCGGGAGAGCGTACGAATGAGCGGCGGGTGAGGCGAATGAAGAAAGAGGTCCGAAGGATGAAAAGAATGCGGCTGACGTTGATCTGGGTCGTTTTGTGCGGCCTGATATTGTGTCCTTCCCTGACCTCCGGAGCGGAACCGCGCTTTCGGGCAGTTTTCGTGGGAGACATCATGGCCCACCGGGAACAGCTGGACGGAGCCCGCCGGGGGAAGGGAGTCTGGGACTTCAAACCGCAGTTTCGTCGGGTGAAGCCCCTTTTCTCGGATGCTCTGGCGGTGGGCAACCTGGAAACGGTTTTCGCTGGAGAGAAGAGCGGTTTTGCCGGTTATCCCTCCTTCAACACGCCGGATTCTCTCGCGGAGGCGCTGACGGATCTGGGGGTGAAGGTTCTCACTCTGGCGAACAACCACATTCTGGACCGGGGAGTGACGGGCGCCTCGCGGACCATCGACGTTCTGGACAGCGCGGACATCTTTTGGACGGGGCTGAGCCGAGGGGAAATCGAGCCCGACGAGCCCCTGGTTCTGGAGTACGCCGGGCTGAGATGGGCCTTTGCCTCCTGGAGCTATGGCAGCAACCGCGTCCTGGCCTCCGGCGACGTCCGTCTGAACACGATCTCCGCTGAAGCGGTGCAGCGGGGACTGGACCGTGCCCGTCTGGCGTCCCCCGATATTCTGGTGGCCTGTTTTCACTGGGGAGAGGAGTATCGTTATGTCCCCACGCGGAGCCAAAGGGAAATCGCCGCGCTCTGCGTGGAAAACGGCGTAGACCTCGTGATCGGAACCCACCCTCACGTTTTGCAGCCCATCGAAATTGTCTCCTCCGGCGGCAAACGACATCTCGTCGTCTGGTCTCTGGGGAACTTCGTCTCCTACCAGCGGACCCTGCCCCGTGAACGAAGCTGCGTTCTGGCAGTGGATTTCGAAAAACTTCAGGACGGCGGTCTGGTTCTTTCCCGGGTTTCCGTCGCTCCCACACGGGTCTCCGTCACTCGAAGAGAAGGACGGTACCTGTGCGAGGTGGTCTGCGGAGGGGAGAGCGACCGCTTCAACCACGCGGGGCTTCCGGCTTCGGAACTGAAGCTGCTGAGAAAGGCGAGCCGGGCCGTTCTGGATTTTCTGGGGGCCAGTGGCGAGGCGGACGAGGAGGGCTTTTACACGCTGTGGGACCTGCGTTCACCGGACGTTTTGCCAAAGGGGCGCATCAAATCTCCCCTGTGAAAAATGTGAAAAAAAGGTTCATAAAATAAAAACCTCATGAAAATCATAAAAAAGTTCGAGTTATTTCTGTTTTTATTTCTGTCCTTTCTTTTTTTTCCCTTCACTGAAAGGGGATGGAGCCTGGAAAGCGATTCCGAGGGGCTGGACTGGCTGCTTTCCCCCCGTTACGAGCGGGCCGAGCGTTTCTCGGAAGGCCTTGCCGCGGTCATGTCCGGCGGACGGTGGGGCTATATCGATCCCAGGGGACGATGGGTGGCGTCTCCCCGTCTGTCGGAGGCGAAACCCCATCAGGAAGGCCTTGCCCCCGTGTCGGTGGAGGGAAAGTGGGGATTTATGGATTTGAAGGGGCGGATGGTCATCAGCCCCGACTACCTCGCCGCGGGGCCCTTCAGCGAGGGTCTGGCCGCCGTGCGCTCGGGGGACCGGTGGGGATACGTGAACACCCTGGGGAAGCGGGTCATCTCCGCCGATTTCGACGTGGCGGGAGAATTTTATCAAAATCGCGCGGCCGTATCGATGGATGGACGATGGGGCTTTATCGATTCCCGTGGACAGTGGGTGGTGCTGCCGCTGTACGAGGGAGCCTGGCCCTTCGCGGAGGACCGTGCCGCCGTGCGCAACGGAGGAAAGATCGGTTTTCTCGATGCCTCCGGCGCGCCGGTCATTCCCGCCGGTTTCGACGCCGTCTTTCAGGGACGGGTTTACTCGGACGGGCTGGCCGGAGTCGCCAGGGGAAGTCAGTGGGGCTTTATCGATCGCGACGGGCGCTGGGTCGTGCCGCCGGTTTACGACAGGGTATGGAGCTTCAGCCACGGCCTGGCCGCCGTGCGTCGAGGGAAAAAATGGGGGTATATTTCCACTGCCGGAAAACTGGAAATCGAGGCCGCCTTCGACGACGCGCTGAGTTTTTCGGAGGGAGTGGCGAGCGTCTCCTTTCGGGACCGCTGGGGCTATATCAACCGCAGAGGCGTTTGGGTGATGGCCCCCGTGTTCCTGGAGGCCCTGCCTTTTTCCGAGGGACTGGCGCCGGCCCGGGGAACCGACGGGCGGTGGGGATACGTGGGGAGGAGGCTGACGCCGCTTTTCGGCGCGGCATTCTCGTCTGCCGGGTCCTTTTCTGGTGGAATTGCCGCCGTCGGTTACAGGGGCAAAAAGTACTACATCAACCTGGCGGGCCGTCTGGCTTTTGCGAAAGAGTTTCAGGACGGCGGGGATTTTTCCGGGGCTCTTGCGCCGGTGGCCTCCGGGGACCGCTGGGGGTATATCGACCGGAAGGGCGAGCTGCGCATTCCTTTTCACTTCGAAGCCGCCGGGGTTTTCAGCGAAGGCGAAGGAGAGGGAGAAAAGAGACGCCTGGCCCCGGTGCGTCTGAAAAATCGGTGGGGCTACATCGACGAAAAGGGGAACTGGGTCGTCAAAAACAGCTACTCCTGCGCCTGGCCTTTCAGCGAAGGGCTGGCAGCCGTTCAGTCGGGGAAAAAGATTGGATACATCGACACGAAGGGACGGGTCATAATAAAACCCCGTTTCGACGTTCCCCCGGCCGGAGCGCCCGGGAGCTTTTCCGAAGGGCTGGCGGCGGTTTTGACCGGCGGTCGTACGGGGTTTATCGATCGCAGTGGCAAAATCCTCATCCGGGCGTCATTTCTGCCCTGGAAAACGGAGGCCCCCCGCTTTCGATCGGGCATGGCCCAGGTGGAGTCCGAAAAGGGACGGTTGAGCTTTATCGACCGTGAGGGGAAATTTTTGGAGCTCCTCCATAAAAAAGAGCTGCCTCGGGCCGCCGCGTCTTCAGGGAACCCCGGCGCTCCTGTCCCCTTCCGGTCCGAGAACGGCGGCTGGGGATTTCTCGACGTCGTAACCGGAACGATCTTCATCCCTCCGCTCTTCGACGCGGTGCTTCCCTTTCAGGAGAACAGAACGGCCGTCAGCCGCGACGGACGCTGGTGGTATATCGCCCGTCCGGACGAATAGCCAGGCTTGGATTTACACCAAATTCGATTTACACCAAATCCAGCGAGGGAGCATGCGTTTCCGGTTTGTTGTTGTAGCGGGCCTGGAAGCCCTGTTCGTACTTCGAGGCGATCATCATGATGCCGTTGAGCCGGTCGGCTTCGTCGAAAATCGCGCGAAAAACGGTGACGTACCGAAGGTCCCGTTCGTTGGATTCGTAGATGGCGGCCGACGACGTCCGGATGACGAAAAGCTCCTTCAGCACCTTTCGAGCCAGAGCGGTATCCGGAAAAAGCTCCCGCATGGGCTTCATCATGAACTTCGCCCTGTCCGACTCGTAAAGCGTCATCATGGCGTGGTTGGCCCGGGTAATCAAAATCTGATCCAGCATGGCGTCAAGGCTGGCCTCCACGTTCTGGGGATTCGGCCGCTCCAGAGGATGGGGCACGGGAACAAGGTAGGCCACACCCATGAAAGGCTGGTTGAAGGTAAAATCCGTCTCCACGCGGCTGCCTCCGATGATGGCCTCGTAGCGTCTGGCGCTTGAAAGGTCCCGCTGGCTGCAGTAGAGCGCCTCAATTCCTCCGTTGTCGTCGAAGTGAACGACGCAGTTGACCTCCACCTCCGCGACCTGATCCGCCCCAACGGCCACGATCGTCTCGGCCTTCATCTGGCCCACCACGGAAAGCATGTCCAGAAAACGAAGAGCGTCTTCTTCTTTTTTGAAAAATGAAATGAAAGTTCTGTCCGCCAGAGTGCCTTTTTCCCGGTCAAACAGATCCACGGCGGCGGCGTTGGCGTATTTGACCCGCAGGGTATCTCCCGCCATGGTCAAAAACGAAAGCCGGTCCTCCAGCTCCAGAGGCGGAACGAGGGGAGAGACGGGACGAAATTCCATGTAGGGCTCGCAGGTCAGTTTCAGGCAGTTCTCCCAGGAGTTGGCGTCCACCGCCGTTTCTTCCGGGCCCGAAGGTTCCCGGAAAGTGAAGGTGACGTACGTTTCCCCATCCGACTCGAAGCGGGTTGCCATGGCGATGACGTTTTTGAGGTTCTGCCCCGGGGTGACGTACTGGATGGGCATGGTTTCCCGTCCACTGACGCCTCGCAGGGCCTTGACGTAAATCCGCAGCAGGTGACGCCGGTTGACCCGTGAGAAAAAGGGAAGATCCAACAGCCTGGAGGTACGAACGGACTCCTGGGTCAATCCGGTATGCCGAAGGAACACATCATTGGCTCCAATGATGTTTCCCCGTTCTTTACCGAGTATCAGCACGGAGTCCGGCAACGTGTTGATGAAAGGCAGTACGTCCAGACAGGCGGCCATCGCGCATTCCTCCTAAATCCGATCTTCCCGCGCCTTCATCGACGCTACGGGGGAGCTCTTCTTTATTGTTGCTGGCATTGTGGTTGACGAGAGGGACTCCCCACAACAGAGTTTACCCCTTTACGTTTATTGTATTTTAAATCGATTGCCCCTAAAACGCAACGACGCGACGAAGTATTCTCCTGACCCTGTCAATCGAAGCTGAAACGGGAAATAAAGCGAAGAAGAAAAAATGAAATCTTTTTCGATGTTTCCGTAATGAGTGAACAGTAAAAAAGGACAAAACAAAATTATCCTAAAACACCCATGGACTTATTTGTAAAATTACATAAAAGTCCATGGGACTTTCATGCAGTCACCGGTGAAAATGTCCGCGCGAAGCGGAGACGGAGCACGGGTATAAAAAACAGGAATGAAAAAATCGGACTGAAAAATTCGGAATGAAAAACACGGGAATGAAAAAGCGGGGAGCCGCGAAAATCGGTGATTTCCGGTGCTTTTGTCCGTTCAGGAATAAAATAAATCTGAAATTTTTTTTATAATTCTATTTGCTTATTCTTTGTGCGACTTAAGACCTATTGACTAAGTGACTTTTTATACATAATCTTTCTTATGTACCTAAATTAAAATTTGGTAAAAATCTTTTCAGAGAAATATCTGTCGAAATAGACAGGAGAAATGACATAAGGGAGGGATTCCCAATTTTGACGATCGATGCGTTGAGAATGGCTGTAGTGCGATGGGGAGGAGGATCCCGACGACGCAGAGGAATGAGCATGGTGGAAGCCATTATCCTCATGCTCGTCCTTGGAATATCGATATGGGCGATCATGTCGACGGCCGTATGGTCGACTCAGCTGCACAACTTCGCGAGA
The DNA here is from genome assembly GCA_031272035.1 of Synergistaceae bacterium. NCBI lineage: Bacteria > Thermotogati > Synergistota > Synergistia > Synergistales > Synergistaceae > Synergistaceae bacterium. The sequence continues at coordinate 7,072 of JAISUO010000038.1, read as the reverse complement.
AACGACCTGAACGCGCGTATGCTGGCCGCCAGCTGGTTCGAGGTGTTCGAGTGCATCGATCCCGAACCGGAGGATTTGTCTTTTACAATGGCCAGCGCCACCAACACGGTTGCGAAGATTTTGGATCCATCGGCCACGGGCAGTTATACCAATCCGAACGGATTCACTATTCAGGGCTTCAGGGTCATTGTGGACGATCCCGCGACCAACACGACGATGGGCCCCACTCCCGTGAATGGCGTGAGAACCGTCAAACTGAAAATAAAGACGAGGCACACCGGACTTGAGGATTTTACGATCGAAAAAAGAATCAACGCAAAATCCAGTAAGACGGTTCCGGACGATCGATACGGCGGAGATGTCTGATGAGGAGCGAGGCCAGTGTCCGACCCGGCGAAGGGATCCCGGACGATCGATCGAAAAGGGGGCTGATGAAGTTGCGGCGTTTGCGCGCCTTTACATTTCTTGAACTGCTGATATCCATGATCATCATGGGTATTTTGGGAGCAGTGGTGCTCACCTCTCTGTATATTTTTTATGGAATGTTTTTTCAGACGCGGGATTACGCCGGCGGACGGGGTGACATCGAATACGTGTTCCAGTGGCTGGGGCGGGAGATCACCAACGTCTCTCTGGGTATGCCCAACAACAGGCGCAGAGAGGGTTCCTTCGCCGAGGCGTTCACGGGTATCGGCGGTTCCGATCCGGTGATGGCCTATATGGGCAAAATCAGTGAAGACTGGGGCGGCCCCATCACTCTGGCCTCCTTCGACCCGGTCTCGCCTCCCAGATCCCCGGCGCTTTTGGGGCCCATGTCGTCGAGCGGCACCATGGTGGACTCTCCAAGGCTGGACCTGGACTCAAGCGGCAACGTTTACGTGGGGCCTCAGCTTTATTACGCCTGGGCGTTTCCGTTTACGATGGAGACCTCAAAGCACTTCATCAAGGTGGGAAATCCGAATTCCAGCGACGTGATTATTACGGATGCCAGCCGGGAGGCTGGGGTAATTGAGGGAATCGTGAGCGGCGATGTCAGCGCCATGTACTGGAACGGAAATTCAGTGCCCTCTCTGACGTTCCATTTTGCCCTGCCGAACGCCGTCCAGAGGCTTCAGAACTTCACGCTGGACGGACAAAACGTCAGTTTGCAGGTTTCGAACGGCCGTGACGTCCGCTCCTGGGTGATTTTCCCCACCCTGCGCGTTCCCATGCTGGTGCGGGGGATTTCTCCCGGCTCTACGGGCACTCAGACTCTGGCGCTTCGCATGGCCCCCGGAAGCAGCACGGCCATGCCTCTGGAAGGTCTTCTGGGCGGCTTCGAGGAAGTCTACGGCGTGAGGGTTGCCCGTCTTTACGTGGACCAGAACCGGCGTCTGGTGCAGGAGGTTTTCGGGTCGGATTTCACCGACGGAGACACGAGCCGCATCAACATTCTTGCCTACAACGTGGCGGGAATGTATTTCCGTTTTGACGTGAGAAATCGTCTTTTGACGATGTATCTTGCCATGAGGGGAGAGGAGCTGGACTCCGCCGCCAGAGGGACGCCTCCGGCCTGGCCTTCCTTCGCGGCTCCCTTTTCGGAGGCTGACAAAAGGTTTCGTATCATTACGCAGAGTATGACCTGGAGGATAAGAAATTGAACGGGATAAAAAGTTCCTTTCTTGTGCGGATGAGGCGATTCGTGGAGAAAAAACGGCGGGGCATGGGGCTTCCCACGGCGCTGGTGATCGTCCTGGTGGGAGCCGCGCTGATTACCTTTGCCTTCACCGCCGCGTCGCAGTTTATAAATTTGACCGCTCAGCAGCGGGAGGCCTACGTGGAGCACACGCGGATGACGGACGTGATCGAGGACGTGAAGGGCAGAATTTCCGAGTACAACTATCGTAAGGGAGAGGCGCTCCATCGGCCCACCATCGACTACGATCATCCTTATGACCCGAACGTCTCCAACGATCAGGACCTGCTGATCCCTCAGATTCCCGCGCTGCCCGCCAGCTCCGACGGGTTCCCGGGGAGTGCGGCTTACTCTCTGAGGAGGGATATTTCCATCCCTGAAAGACAGCAGCTGCTGACCCTGAAAGTTTACGATGTAACCTACACGGCAGCGAATATAATAACGCCTATCTCCGCCGACGTGCTGGCGCAGATTCCGGCGCCTCTGGTGGTGCTGTCCAGCGCGGACCTGGACGCGGGATATTTGATGGAAAGCGGAAGAGACGTCGATGTTTCGAGTTTCTGGAAAATCAACGAGGAGACGATTCTCAACCCCGTGAGCTGGAGGGAATTTGGAGCCTATCTGGTGAGAGCCGAGCTCTTCGACGTTTCGGGTGGAGCCCGGCAGCGTATCCGGCTGGTGGATCAGGCCTTTTTCCAGGTGTCCAGCGCGGATATGTAAGGGACGTCCGTTTTCCAAAAGAACGGTGAAAACTATGGAGGCATTTTTTGACGTGCCATGGGGAGGAAAAAATGAATAAACGTGCAGTCATCTTTTTGATATTGCTGAGTATGTGCGTATTTTCGCTGAGTCTCGCGGGAGAAGGAGCCCCTCTCATTCCTCTGCGCTCCTTCGAGAAAACCACCGATTACCCTATCGACGACAACTATGTGGAGGGTATCGATCCCAACGTTCTGTTCCTGCTGGATACGGGGTCGCCCATGACCTTTTCGCCCAAGGGACGCATGCCGATGATCGATGTGACCTTCAATCCCAACGAGCGCGCGGCCATGTATCAGTATTCCACCTATGGGACGGGGACGAGGCCGGTCATCCGCAACGGCGTGGAGCAGACGAGCAACACCTATTTGCGCTACGGCAGAGATTTGGACGCGAGCAACAATATCATCGGCAACATCAACTGCTACTACAGCCCTTACCCCGACAGGCCCTACTATCTGACCTTCAGGGACAGAACCTTTGCGGAGTGGAGGGAGGGAACGCCCTGGCCCGCGGGCTTCCCCGGGGCGCTGCAGCCCTATCTCACCAACGGTCAGCCGGTGCCCCTGAACCTGGCGAATCAGTATCTGGTTCCCAACGACAGCCGGATGTATCAGATGAAGCTGGTTCTCTGGCGTCTTCTGGGGGAGGAAAGCAAATCCCTTCTGAGCCGGATGCACATAGGGATGGCGACCAGCTATCAGGAAACCAACTTCCCCACTTTGTACGGAGCGGATTTCTACAAATATGATCCCTGGGATTCGGGGACTTACAGCAACGTCCTCAGCGGAGATTACAGCGGAACCTACACGAGTGAAAACAACATCAGTTTCCCCCATGGAGCCGGGCCGGACTGGTCCTCGGGAATTGGAACCCTGTCGGGAGGCAGCGGGCCCTACAACAACTCCTCCTCCGTGTACGCGGGGATTATCCGTGACTTTTATGTCTACCCGATAGGCTCGTCCCAGTGGGTGGGAGTCAACAGAGCCCTCCTGAAGCTTCCCTTCGATTATCTCTACAAGACGCGGGACACGGGCGAGGTGGTGTCCACGGACAACCTGGCCGAATTCCAGCTCTATATCAACGGGATTGAGAAAGGGGACGGCAATACCTACGAAGGCTACGTGGACCCCGAGTTCATCGCGGACGGCAAAACCCCTCTCGCCACATCCATCTATGGGAGAGACGACCATTTGAACGGCGCCGCCACCAGAGACGCGGGTTCCCCCGGGTACATCCATCCCGCCATTTATTTTGGGCTCTCGCCGGAAACTCAGATGTACGCGTACGGGTATATCAAATTCAAGAACTTCCTGATCCACGACGACATCAGCGGCGAGGACCTGAAGGCGGGGAACGCGGTAGGAAGCGTCATCGACTTCTTCTCCCCCAGGTCCCAGAACCTGGCGTTCAACAGTGGAGGAGGGAGCGATACCCGGGGTTACTTCCCCGTCATCGGCTCCTGCCAGAACAACTGGCTGGTGGTCTTCACGGCGGGCAACGACAGCGATCCCGGCGCGCAGACGGCCACGGGGGCCGACGCCGTCCGGAAACTCTACCTCAACACCCAGAACATCAGGGGGCGCAAGTGGGACAGGTCGGACAGTAAGTGGAAGGACAACACCTTCGCCATGGACCACGGCGTGCGGACGATCGTGGTGGGATTTGTGGACGAGACCGACCCCAGTTCCCAGAAGCTGAAGAATGAGCTGACGGCCATGGCCCAGTACGGCGTACCCTACACCGACGGAACGCCCAACCCCAAATCGAAACCCTACTTCGCCAACGACGTTCCCAGCCTGCTCACCAGTCTGAAATCGGTGCTCATGCGCATCAACGCCGACAAATACGCCTCCAGCGCCCCGGTTCTTCAGAGCAACGTGGAGGACAATATGAACGCTCTTTATCTTCCCGCTTACAAGGTTGCGGTTTTCGACCAGTGGGAGGGGTGGTTCCAGAAATATGAAGTGCTCTCCGACGACCTGACCCTGCTGAAAAACCGGTGGGAGTTCAACGACAGGCTCATGTCCGGCAACCTGGACGCCAGGCAGATCTACACGGTCAACAGCACGACGGACACGGCGACGACGACGTCACTGGTATCCACGACTTTGCTGGAGAACCTTGCCGGAGTCCCCTCCACGGACAGCGCCAAATTCAACAAATGGCTCCACCGGTATCACCGGATGAGCGAGGGGCTGGAAGTGGCGGCCGATACCGTCCTTGGAGATATGGAGCACGGAGGATTCGCCGTGGTGGGCCTCGCCTCCGCGGACGAATATCCCGGCATCACCGGCAGAACCACAAGCAGTGACGTCCGGGTGTACCTCCAGACCAACCGGGGCGTTCTTCACGCGGTCAACGACCTGACCGGGAACGAAGAATGGGCCTTCATTCCCCCCAACATCTTCCAGGGCCGCCTCAAAGATCTGAAATACGATAAGTCCGCGCCTGACGACTATCTGGAGAACGACGGAACGACCCACCTCAACTCGAAGGTGCTGGTGCTGCTGGACGGTCCCCTCAACGCGAAGGAAGTGCGCGACGGCAACAACTACAAGACCGCTCTTCTCGGCAACCTGGGCTGGGGCGGCAACGGTATCTATGTTCTGGACGTGACAAGCCCCGCCAATCAGCCCAAATTCCTGTGGGCCGTGGACAACGCCCGTTACGGCGTCACCGAGGAGGCCAGCCCTCTTATGGATGGCCTGAGACGCTGGGGAAGCGTGGCGGGTCTGTCGGACGTGAAGTCGGATTACACAGATCTGGGGCTCACAATCGTAAGTCCGGCGATTCTCTCCATCGACCACAAAGGAGCGGCTCCCGGAGACGTGGGCGTTCTGCCCGGCGGGCTGGGGTATCAGCTGGGGGCGAACTCTCAGGGGAAGGTGATTTACGTTTTCGAGCCTCTGACGGGAGAGATTCTCAATCCTCTGGGGAAGAGCGCCACCGATTTCATCACGCCCGCGGGGCGTTCTCTGGGGATGATGATCGCTCCGATTTCCTACGTTGCGGCAAAAGACGGGAACAAGAAGCTGAAGAATATAGAGGCCTTCTTCACCGCCGACAGCGAGGGGAACGTCCTTTCCTGCGACACCACGGGGTCGGTGAACACCTGGAAACTGGAAAGCGTTTTCCAGCTGCGAACCGCGGACAATTCAAAGCCCGTGTTCATCGCTCAGGCGCTGGAGTATGGAATAACGTCGAAACCGCCTTATCAAAAATGGATTTTCGGCGGAACCTGCGACCTGAGAGTTCCGGACTACACCGACACCCGAAAAATGGAGAACCCGGAGCAGTATATTTTTGGAGTGAACCTGACGTCGGCCCCGAGGAGCACCGTGACCTCCGACCTCTACCAGCGGCCCTACGTGAAGGACTCGCTGCCCGGAAATCCTCCCGGAGCGATCAATCCGGGAGACGAACCCGAGCCGACTCTGGCCCAGGTGCAGAACGGTTGGGCTCTGAAACTGCGTCCGGCCACGGACGTGACGAAGGCTGAATACGTCACGGTGCCCCCCTTCCTCTATCTGGGCGTGCTCTACGTGGCGACGTTCGTTCCCAAGCCGATTCCCGAGGAGATGGCCAGCCGGGATCTTTGCCCCGAGCTGGGGGATGCCAAGGTCTACGCCCTGAGTCCCTTTACGGGCAAGGGGCTGTGGCCGGGAAGAAATGCCAGCGATCCCACCCGGCCGGCGGTGGTTCTGGAGGGTAAAAAGCTCTCCGGAGCGACGGCCAAGGGCGGAAACATCTTCTTTTCAGTCCAGGATACGTCGGGTTCGGGCGTCAGCGGCGAGTTCAACGATGTTTACAGTCAGGAAGGGGAGAAGACTCAACTGGCCGTGGGAGAGGGTGTTGGCCACATCATTACCAGGGTAATTACGGTTTCTCCCGATATTCCTTACCTCCAATACTGGAAGGAGACCTATTGATATGAAAAAACGAATTTTGTTTTTGGGGCTGACGGTGTGTGTTTTCCTTCTGGGGGCGGCGATGTTCCCCGCCGGAACGGAGGCGAAGATGGAGCTGGTGGTTCTGGAGGCCAGCGGCACGCTGGAGGAGATCAACGACGCGACGAAGCCGGCGACGATCATTCTGACGGTGGACGGGGAAAAAGTGTCGGGCGTTCTGGCGGATTCCTGCGAATTCTGGGATGACAAAAAAAGGCCGGTGACCCTGAAGCAGTTCGCGGAGCGTTTTAAAAAAAGGATCGTTACGGTTCAGCTCTACGAGCACAATGAAGAGGTTGTTTCGTGCCGCGTGGGCTCCTGAGGGAGATCTGTCTGTCGGTTTGCCTTCTGGCGCTGGTTGTCAGCGCGGATGTGACGCCTGAAGCGCGGGATATGCTTCTGGAGCGCGGGCAGGGCGCGAAAGACTGTTGGATCACCACGGTTTTCTACACCTGAGTCGGGGGGTGCGACTACGCTCTCGTGCAGAGCGGTTTGCCGTCGGAGGAACCCGACCGATACAGAGCGGTCGAGGCGGGAGATATGAAGATATGGGTGAGGGAAGACATGGTATTCGAGGACGACGTTCCGCGGATCGCGGTCTTCCCCCGCCGGAACGGCGTGAAGGATGTGGGCGCTTCGAACCTCCGGGACTACGTCCGCCAGTGATATGGGTCAGAGGAAAGCCAGT